>JAUWNN010000067.1 GCA_030612625.1 Caldifarciminota bacterium | reverse complement strand
GCGACTGAAGGTACTGACGATGACCCTGCCGCGAATCTGAAGGGCGAACAGTCATGCAAACGAGCCCAAATCACCCACACAAACACGCGAAGAGCCCATAAGCTACGTGCTGTCCGTTCTGATGGCCTTTGCAGGGGCCGTAGTTCTGTTCACCGGTTGCACGGACGATATTACGCGCCTGACCGGTACGGTCACCGACCAGTCCGGCAATCCGGTTCCCGGAGTGATGGTGTTCGCGATGGAGCGCACCAGTGACGCCCGGTTCGGAGAAAAGACCAATGACCAGGGCTGGTTTCATTTCGACGTTCACCCCGGCACATATGACATCGGGTATCTGGCGGACGGGTATGTGGTCGATTACGAAGGCCCGGGCCTGGCCTTTCGCAAGACCGACGTCAACCATGTCATGCTGCCGGCCACGGCCAAGCCGGCAGCGTCGCTGTATGGCCGGCTGGTGAATCCGGACCAGAGCCCGGCTTCAGGCTGGACCGTACGGATGAGTTCGTGCGCCGTAGACTCAGGCGAGACCAGTTCCTGCGCTACTACGACTAATGGCCAGGGCGAGTTCGAACTGACTGTTATAGGCGAGATGGTGCTGGACCTGGACTTCGTGTCGCCGGCCGGGGATTCGGAGTTCGTAGACATCGCCAAGATGGCGGACCGGGCCTGCCATGTGGATTTCACGGTCGGCACCGGCACGGCCAACACCATGCGCCATAGCTACAGCCCGGGCATTATGTCCGAGCCGCTTGGCGGGAACGAAACATTCGACTACCGGTCGGGTGGCGGCGGGGCGCTTCCTCAGTACTACGGCGGCAAGCTGGTGGTCAATGGCGGTCGGATGCAGGTCTGGCACACTTCCAAGCATCAGACAAGCTATGAGGTGAAATGCTATGTTGCTGACGACGGCTGGTGGCCGGTATATGACTATGCGGTTCACATCCACGGGAAGGTGTACGGGAAAGGCACTATCGACTTTGTGGACGAAACCCGCGACCGGTACATGCTCATCGTCACCCCGCAGGGTGAGTTCTGGTGGCACCGGGTGAACTACAACAGCGAGAAGCCGACCATCGTCAACGTCTGTAAGCCCTACTCGCCGTAAGCGCAAGCCAGGCTCCGCGGCAGACGAAGACGGCAAGGCTGTCTTCAGAAAGCCGGGCTTGACACCGCCGGTGCGTCCGGGAAGCTGTTGCTGATGAAACATGTCCGCCACGTGACGATTTCGTTGCTGGCGCTGGGCTTCTGTCTATCAGCGGCGGGGAGTGAGCCTGCGCCTGAGCGGATGCTGAGGTTCTGCGTCGCAGAGGGCGGCGTGACGTACCCGGTGATGTTTCACGTTCGGGCGTTGCGGCTCGAGTACTGGACCGGTAGGTTCAGAGTCGGCGTGGCCTATGCGGAGTTGTACAACATCCTGCTGTATGAGGTGGCAGGGGCAGTCGCGCCGGTGCATATCGGCTACAGCTTCTATTCCCGGCCGCGCAAAACAGCCTTCTTCTACGGCATGGTGCCCGAAGCTCGGGCCGAGGTTACCTTTGGTTTGGACCCGGACGACTGGGAGTTGCTGTTCCGTGCCGCTCTGGTTGGAGAAGTGGACCGGTACGGCGTCGGCCTGGCGGTCGAGGTTGGATACCTGACCGCGAAGTTCCGCGACATCTACGTCTCACGGGAACGTCCCCGGGTCCATCAAGTCTACGTCGGGGCGCGCGTGCGGGCGCTCGCATTCGGGCTCAGGTTGTAGGGGCCGGACGCCGCCGAAGGCGGTGCGCCTCGAGGAGCGGGTATCGACTCCGGCTTGGAGGTTCAGGTCTTCAGGAACTTGCCGTTCTTGTGAATCGGCTTGCCGTCGCCGTAGATTGTGAAGCCTTTGCGGGTGTCGCAGACCATGTCCCAGTGGAGCCCGGATTTGTTCCTGCCGCCGGTTTCAGGCAGGGAGGCGCCGACCGCGATGTGCATGGTGCCGCCGATTTTCTCATCGAACAGGATGCTCTTGGTGAACTGCTTGATTGAGTAGTTGGTGCCGAATGCCAGTTCGCCGACGTAGCGCGCGCCCGGGTCGGTGTTGAGCATAGCATTGAGGTAATCTTCGCCTTTGTCCGCTCTTGCTTCGACAACCTTGCCTTTATTGAACACCAGCCGGACGTTCTCGACCGCACGGCCGCCATAGACCGCAGGGAAGGTGTAGCGGATATGGCCTTGGGCCGAGCTTTCAATCGGGCCGGTGAAGATTTCACCGTCCGGGAAGTTTTCGTGACCGTCGCAGTTGACCCATTTGCGGCCGGCGACCCGGAACGAAAGGTCGGTGTCCTTGCCCTTAATCCTTATGGTCTTGAGCGTGTTCAGGAACCGGACAATCCTCGCCTGACTCTTTGAGACTTTCTTCCATTCGGCAACCGGGTCGCGCTTGTCGAGTTTGCCCGCCTTGAATACAAAATCCTGGTACTCTTCGAGGGACATCTCGGCATCCTGGGCTGAGGCCTGGGTCGGGAACATGGTGCCGCACCAGCGCAGCGAGCCGTCCCCAATCCTTTTGAGCATCTTGTCGAACAAAGGCTTGCGCGCCCGGCGTGCCAGGGCGATTTTCTTCGGGTCTATGCCGGTCATCTCCCTGGTGTTCCAGCCGCCCCAAAAGGAAAGCATGCAGTCCATCTTTCCAAACTCCAGCTTGTCGGCAGGAGCGAGGAACTCAAGCTGGCGCTTGTCAGCGTGTTTGTACATGAGGTATTGAGTGCCTGGGATGCTGACCCTGATGCTCGGGTGGCCGCCCGCGGCCAGAACCTGGACCAGCGCGGCGCGGAGGAGTTCTTCGGCCAGATAGGAACCTTCAATTCGCACCCAGTCGCCTTTCTTGACGCCGATGCTGTAGTGAACGAGTACTTCTGCCAGTTTCTCAATTCTTGAGTCTGTCAAGTTTACCTCCAGTTATGGCTCTTTCGGCTGACAATGAATCCAGTGATGCCGGCAACTGCTATCAGCAGCCCAACAGCAAGCAGTAGTTTACGACCGGAGAACAGCCTGGTCAACTGGCCGATGGCAAGGGCGCTCAGGCCGAATGCCAGGTGCATCACCCATTCCCGGTTTGAGAAGATTCGGCCCCGGACCGATTCGGGGACCGACTCATGAATCATGGTGTCCATGCCGATGTAGATTGGTGCAAGCGCTGCCCCGGCGATGAATGCCAGTAAGGCTACCGGTACGAATGAATGTGCCAGGGAAAGCGCTGCTGTGACAAGGCCGAGGATGATAAATGAGAAAAGGATTGCTTTGTGTTTCGTCAGTTGGTGGCCGACAAGGCCGTAGCCTATTGAAGCCAGAACCAGGCCGGCCGACCCGATTGCGGCCACAAACCCGACCCCTTTTGTGCCGAGGCCCAACCCGTCAGGGCCCTGGATTATCGGGATGTAGAGCACAATGGCTGCGGCACCGATGACCACCAGGCCGAGCACTGAGGCATAGACAAAGGCGACCGGAGGAGTCCTGCCGACAATGCGCCAGGCTTGGGCAAAGGCCGAGCGCTGACCGCTTACCGCTAACCGCTTACCGCTAGAAGTGGAGAGTGGAGGGCGGAAAGCGGAAGAGCGAAAAATCACAACCAGACCAACCACAGACACAAGATAGGTCAGCGAGTCAAGGTAGAATCCTGCGCTCCAGCAAGGGCTGATGCCAAGCCGGACCCAGCCGTTCCAGTCCACGATCAGCCCGCCGACAAGCATCCCGAGGAACGTTGCCAGTCGGCCGGTAAAGCTCATAAAGGAGTTGGCACCGAGCAACTGCGGAGCCCAGCGTGTGGGAGGAACATCCTTGTCCCGACTGAATCGCGGCTGGGAAGCCGCTCCTACCAGGTTCGGGATGATTGACAGCCGGGCGGTATGGAAAAACAGCCCGAGCAGGAATAGTGTAAAGGCCAATCCATATATCAGCGGAAGGTTGGTGGTTCTGAGCGCGACCAGTGGTATTGCCAGAACAATCAGAGCCCGTGCCGAGTCGCAACCGACCATCACTTTGCGCCGGTCCCACCGGTCAACCAGAACCCCGGCGACCGGTGCGAAGAGTACGGTCGGCAGGGCCGCAACTACGGACAGGAACGAGATGGCCTGGCTGGCGTCCCAGGCGAGCCGTTCAGAGAAATAGGCGAGCATCGCGAGCAGGGCCATGTAGTCCAGCTTGTCACCGAAAAGGGAGACCGCCTGTGTGAAGGAGAAGACCAGGAAATGGGGTTTGCGCAGCGCCAGGGCCAGGCCTGAACCCCGGCCCGGATTTTTCCTGTCACCAGGGCGCGAAGTCACAACTGCAAATGACTAATGGCTAAGTCCAAGGTCAAGGGTTGAGCCATCGGATGGCACCTGCGAGGACGCAGAACAAGGGACTGAATCCTGGAACCCTGGAATCCTAGAATCCTAGAACCCTTTCTCCAATCCTTGACCCCTCTTCTGTTCATCTTTCGTGGACTTCGTGCTTTCGTGGCCAATCCTATATCGGTTTTCGGGGCATGATGCAAAGTGCAAATATCGAGATGCAGAACCCGGACGGATTACTTTCGCCTTTTGCAATCTGCCTTCTCCCCTCGGGCCCTTTGTGGTGAGGGTCTTCGTATGCTAGCGGCCGTAGCGGGGAACCGGATAGCGCGCAAGAAGCTTTTCGTAAAGGGCCTCGATTCGGAGCGCCACTTTGGACCAGGAGTAACTGAGCGCTTTCTGCCGGCCGGCTTTGCCCATCCGGGAACGAAGCTCCGGGTCCTTGAGCAGGCGAACCAGGTCGCGGGCGATTCCGTCGGTGTCGCGGGGCGGCCCAAGCAGACCTTCTGTGCCGTGTTCAAGCACCTTGCGGTAACCTTCGATGTCAGATGCTACTACCGGCTTGCCGGTCGCCATCGCTTCGAGCAGGACAATGCCGAAGCTCTCAAACCCGATTGCCGGTGAGCAGTAGACATCGCAACTGGCATAATAGCGGGGCCGGTCTTCGTTCGGCACCAGCCCGGCCCAGAACACGTGCTCTTCGACTTCTTTGTCAAGATACCCTTTGTATGAGTATCCGAAAAGGCCGGCACCGACTATTACAAGTTGCACATCCGGCACTTCCCGGACAATATCGGGCAGTGCCATGAGCAGATATTTGAGTCCTTTGCGCGGCTCGAATCGACCGAGGAACAGGATTTTCGGCCGGCCATTCTCCAGTTCGGGAATCGGACGAACATCAGGCCGGAAGATGTTGACATCAACCGCATTGGGAATTATCCGGTAAGGGCCGGGGAAATACCGGGCCGTCGAGTCCCGGGCTCTTTCTGAGACCGCTACCAGTCCGTGAATCGCGTCGAAATAGGGTTTGGCCACGGGCCAGAGCAGGACATAGCCGAGGCTGCGTTTGTAGTCGGAATGGAAGGTTATCACATTGACTGATTCGGATGCTCTGAGCGCGACCAGCGGTAGTGTCGGGCCAAGGGTTCCGTGGATGTGAATGATGTCGAACTTCTCCTGCTTGAAGAATTTCCTGACTTTGTGGGTCGGGCGCCAGCCAATCGGGACCCGGGCGAACGACTTGTTTGACCGGATGAGCAGTGCGCGGCCGACCCGGTAGACAAGGTCTTCATCCGGAGTTCGGTCCAGACACTCGACTGTCTTGCCGCCGAAATTGGTGGTCAGGACTTTTACCGTGTGGCCGCGGCGCCGCAGCTCAACCGAAAGATGATGGATATGGTCCGATATCCCCCCGATATAGGGGTAATAGTTGTCCGAAACCATGCAGATTTTCATCGGGTTCTCCAGGTCAGACGTCCTCCAATCGGTCAGGCCTGCTTTGCCTGGTAGGCTACTAGTCCCTGTTTGAGCATTTCCATTGCCCGGGCCAGGTCTCCTGTATTCAGCACATAGGCGATGCGGACTTCATTCTTGCCGGCGCCGGGCGTGGCATAGAAACCGGCAGCCGGTGCAACCATTACGGTTTCGTTGTTCTGGTTGAAATCCTCGAGCATGAAAATGGTGAACTTCTCGGCATCTTCCACCGGCAGTTTTACGACAGTATAGAACGCGCCCATGGGTTTCCGACATATGACCCCGGGCATGTCGGCCAGCGCTTTACACATCAGGTCCCGACGCTGCCGGTATTCTTCGCGGACCTCTGCAAAGTAGGAGTCCGGGGCTTCGAGCGCAGCACAGGCGGCGATTTGGTCAACGGTCGGTGGACACAGCCGTGCCTGGCCGAACTTGAGCGTCGTGGCAGTCAACTTCCGGTTGCGCGTGACGATGCAGCCAACCCTGGCCCCGCATGCGCTGTAACGTTTGGAAACGCTGTCAACAAGAATCGCCCGGTCTTCGATACCGGAGAGGTTCATTACACTCCGGTGCTCCACTTCCTTATCGTAAATGAACTCCCGGTACACCTCGTCGGCAATCAGATACAGGTTGTGGTCGATGGCGAGTCGGCGCAGCATTTCCATTTCATCCCGGGTATAGACCACGCCCGTGGGGTTGCCAGGATTGCTGAACAGGATTGCTCGCGTGCGGGTCGTAATCTTCGCCTCGAACTCCGTCCTGGACGGAAGGGCAAAGCCATCCTCGGCCTTGGCAGTTACCGGGACAATCTTGATGCCCGTAATGACCGCGAAACCGGCGTAATTGGTGTAGAACGGCTCAGGGATGATGATTTCGTCGCCCGGGTCACAGATTGCCTGATATACGAACAGGAGCGCTTCGCTGCCGCCGGTGGTTACGAGAATGTCGGCCGGTTCTATCTCGATTCCGCGCTTGCGGTAGTAGCCGGCCAGGGCCCTGATATAGTCGTACCGGCCGCCTGAGGGACCGTAGGCGATTACTTTCAGGTCGAGATTCCGATAGGCCGCCAGCATCTCGGCCGGGGTTTCGATGTCGGGCTGGCCGATATTGAGGTGATATACTTTGATGCCCCGGGACTTGGCCGCGTCCGCATAAGGAACGAGCTTGCGAATCGGGGAAGCCGGCATGAGCTTTCCCCGCGTGGAGATAGTCATCTTGTCAGCCATCGTTTCTCCTTTCCGCGCTCTGAGCCTTCTTTTGACCTGCGGCGGGCACAGGCAATCGGCATTAGCCGTTCAGTAGTCCGGTAACCTTCTTCAACTCTTCACTATCAATCGGCCCGACCGCGCCGACGTGATAGCCGCCGGTGTCAAGGAGTTCATCCACCAGTTCGTTCACTTCGTCCAGCTTCAGCCGGTTGTAGGCCGCAAGCGTTTCATCAACCGTGACAAGCCGGCCGAGCATGTGGTGAGTCTGGGCCAGTCTTACCATCCGACTGGTCGAGCTTTCCAAGCCCAGAAGCACCGAGCTCTTGGTCATATTGCGCGCCCGTTCGAACTCTTCCCGGCTCAGCCGGTCACGACGCAGCAGGGATATTTCCTGTTCCAGCACGGTCACGCACCGCTCAAGCTTCTTGCGGTCGGCTACAAAGTACACGCCCAGAATACCGGAGTCTCCGTGGAGCTCCACAAAACTGGATACCGAATATACCAAACCTTCGTCTTCGCGCAAGCGTTGAAACAGCCTTGAAGATATGCCGCCGCCGAACGCGGTGTTCAGGATCGAAAGGGCATACCGTCTCGGGTCAGGATATGGGAACGCGGGCCGGGCAAGACACATGTAGACCTGGGAAAGCTCCTGCCGTGTTTCGGCCAGAACGTGCGGTTCCGAGCACACTGCCGGCTTGCGGCCCGGTGCTGAGCCCGGCTGCCAGGTGGAGGTCTTTTCGGCCAGGGCCTGGCACAGTTCCTCGTGCATCACATCGCCCACTGCTATTGCCACACCGGTGCCTGAATTGTAGCGTTCGCGGTACAAGCTGCGCAGTCCACCGGCTTTCATCCGGCTGACAGAGTCAAGGGAGCCGACGACCGGTGCGCCCATCGGCTGCTCAGGATAGAGGGCCGCCAGCATCAGGTTGGATGCTTTAGAATCCGGGTCTTCATCAGTAGACCTTATTTCTTCGGCCACCACTTCCTTTTCTTTTGCCAGTTCAGCTTCGGCAAACGCGGGCCGGG
This sequence comes from Caldifarciminota bacterium, assembly GCA_030612625.1. GTDB lineage: Bacteria > Hydrothermota > Tepidihabitantia > Tepidihabitantales > Tepidihabitantaceae > UBA3079. The sequence continues at coordinate 4,731 of JAUWNN010000067.1, read as the reverse complement.
TGACGATTTCGGCCAAGAGGCTGGTTACCGGAACCTGCTGGTCTCCCGGGAACCGGCCATAGAAGCAGGTGAGTTCCTTGCCGGTAAAAGCGTTCAGTTCTGCGCCGAGGGATTCGGCCCGGGTTGAGATGGCGCGGGCACTGAGGTCAGGCGTGCCTTTGAAGACCATATGCTCGATAAGATGGGCCGTGCCTTCGCTGCCGGCCGGGTCGTCGCGACCGCCGAGCTTGAAAGCAAGGCCGAGCGCGACCGAACGGATATGGGGTAGTCTTTCGGTGATGACTACCAGGCCGCTGGGAAGGACGCTGGTTCTGATAGGGCCGTTTTGTGGCACGGCCGGTTAGCGCCGGCCGGTCGGGCGCCGGCCCGAGTCGCGTGGTCGGGGCGGTCCGCGGCGCTCAGGTCTCTGTGCCCTGCCCGAGTCATCGGAGCGCGGGATTTCACCCCGCTCTTCCATCGCTTTGCGCCGCGAGAGGTTTACCCGGCCGAGGTCGTCAATCTCGACGACTTTCACCCAGATTTTATCTCCGACCTTGACGACATCTTCCACTGACCGGATCCTTTCCGGTGCCAGTTGGGAAATGTGGACAAGGCCTTCTTTGCCGGGCAGAACTTCGACAAACGCGCCGAAGTTCATGATGCGTTTCACTTCGCCTTCGTACATCTGGCCGACTTCCACTTCGGCGACGAGCAGCTCAATCCATTCCTTCGCCTTGCGCAGGGATTCGGGCTTGTTGGAAGCGATGGTCACAGTGCCGTCATCCTCGATGTCGATGGTCGCGCCGGTCTCCGCGGTGATTTTGCGAATGGTCTTGCCGCCCGGGCCGATAACGGTGCCGATTTTCTCCTTGTCGATGACAATCGCCTCGATTCTCGGCGCGTACTCGGAGATGTCGGGCCTGGGTTTGGCTATCGCCTTGTCCATGACGTCGAGGATGTGCATCCGCGCCTCGGTCGCCAGGACGACCGCTTCGCGCAGCAGGGACCAGGGCACGCCGGGCAGCTTGAGGTCGAGTTGGATGCCGGTGATGCCTTTGCGGGTGCCGGCGACTTTGAAGTCCATGTCCCCGTAGTGGTCCTCGGCCCCGAGGATGTCGGTCAGAATCTTGTACTTGTCGCCTTCCTTGACCAGACCCATCGCCACACCGGCAACCGCGGCCCTGACCGGCACGCCCGCATCCATCATCGCCAGGGACCCGGCACAGACCGAGGCCATTGACGAGGAGCCGTTCGATTCGAGGATGTCGGAGACAAGCCGAACGGTGTAAGGGAACTCCTCTTCGGACGGGACGACCGTTTCGAGCGAACTCTCGGCAAGGTCGCCGTGGCCGATTTCCCTCCGGCCCGGGCCGCGCAGGAACCGCACTTCACCGACCGAGAAAGGCGGGAAGTTGTAATGGAGCATGAACCGCTTCTTTTCTTCCTCTTCCAGTTCGACGTCGTCGATGACCTGCTCATCGGATTTGGTTCCGAGCGTAGTTGCGGTCATTGACTGGGTCTGGCCCCGGGTGAACAGGGCCGAACCATGGGTCCGGGGCAGGATTCCGACTTCGCACTCTATCGGTCTTACTTCTGTGAGCGGCCGGCCGTCGAGCCGCTGGTCGCGCTTGAGGATTCGCTGGCGCACGTCCTGCTTGACGAGCGTGTCGAGCGCTTCGGCAATCGGGCCTTCGCAATCCGGGAACTGCTCGGCCAGTTCTTCGGTCAGGCCGCGTTTGAGCTCATTGAGCGCGCGGTTGCGGTCGAGCTTGCCCTTTCCGTCGTTGATGTCGCGCACTTTCGCTTCGGCCCGGTCCTTCACTCGGGCGGCGAGGTCGGACGAGACATCTGGTTTATCAATGGTGATTTTGGGTTTGCCGACCGCTTCGACCATCTCTCGCTGCATCTCGATGGTCTGAGCGATGACCGGCGCGGCTACTTCAATCGCTTTGTCCAGGTCCTCGATGGAAATCTCGTCGGCCTGGCCGGCAATCATCATGACCCGGTCCTCGATGCCGACGAACATCATCGACATCTGGGCAGCGCTGAGCTGGCTCATAGTCGGATTAGCGACGATTTCGCCGTTCACTTTGCCGATGCGGCAGGCACCGAGCGGGCCGAGGAATGGAATCTCGGAGATGGACAGGGCACAGGAAGCCGCAAGCAGCCCGAGCAGGTCGCTTTCGTTCTCCATGTCGGTTGAAAGCAGGTAGGCGACAATCTGGGTTTCATTGCGGAAGCCGGGCGGGAACAGCGGCCTTATCGGCCGGTCAATATGCCGGCAGGTCAGGGTTTCTTTGTCTCTGGGCCGGCCTTCGCGCTTGAAGAATCCGCCCGGAATTTTCCCGGCGGCAAAAGCCAGTTCCCGGTAATCTATTGTCAGCGGGAAAAACGGCAGGTAGTCAGCCGGTTCTTTCTTGTAGCAGGCGCTTGCCAGCACCACGCTGTCGCCATAACGGGCAAGTACTCCGGCATCGGCTTGCCGGGCGACACGGCCGTATTCAAAAGACAAAAGTCGGCCGCAGACTTCTTTCTGAACCTGGTGCAACTCAGCCCCGCAACCCGAGTTCAGCTATGATTTTCTTGTAACGTGGCTTGTGATGCTTGGCCAGATAATTCAAATGCCGCCGCCGCTCGCTCACCATCTTGATGAGCCCGCGCCGGGAATGCTTATCCTTCTTATGCAACTTGAGGTGCTCGCCCAGAAGGCCAATCCTTTCGGTGAGGATGGCGATCTGCACCTCAGGTGAACCGGTATCAGTTTCGTGCAGCCGGTGACTCTGAATCAGCTGCCCTTTTTTCTCTTTAGCTATTGCCATTCTTACTTTCCTCCGCCACAAGATAGCCAAATCCCGGCAATTGTCAACTCTGTCCCTGAGCGGACTTTGCTGCTGTATTGCACTCAAAGGGTTGACCTTCCGTGGGTTAGCGGATAGATGAGCTACGATGCCATCTGTGAATTGCGTGAGGCGTGGAGCATGAAGAACCGGAACCTGGCACGAATGACATTCTTGCGTATCAACGCGTAACGACTACCGAGCCCAGTTTCAAGGGTAGAGCGGAATTGCGAATCCGGCGCTTGCGATTCGACGGTCCCGGAATCATTGCCTGATATGAAATCGGTCTGAGGAGCAATGATGTCAAGCCGACTGCTTTGTGCCAGCGGTCAGCGGTCTAATCCGAAAGCCCGAGAAAGCGCAGGAAATCCAGTTTACCGCCGCGTTCCTTCTGCCGGTTCCAGCGCTCGACTTTGCGATAGTATGCTTCATCTTCGGCCTGTTCCTGGCGAGCGGTGCGCTGCAGCCATCTGGAATCAACGCCTTTTCCCTGTTTCTGACCGCACTTTATTCCGGTGTTCAGGTCCAGTTCTGTGATGTTGCCCGACTGGTCCAGCTCAACCTCATAGGGAAATGTCCGGCAGGTCATCGGTCTTGCCTGGTAAACCGAGCAGCAAAGGTCCCGGGTCAGAAGCAGGCAGCGGTCATTGCGCCTTCTCAGGCCTATGACCCGCTTGCCATAAGAAAGGCGAATCCAGCCTTCGCGTTCGGATTCCCATGCTATTTCGCTTGAGGAGTACATTCGGACGATTCTGTCCGCGGGCAGGCCCGTGGCCTTTATCAGCCGGGCCATGTCCTTGTCGGTCACCGGTGGGACCGGTTCGATGCAGCAGTTCCCGCACCTGGCGCAGGTGGCCTTGAGGATGTTCTTGAATTTCTGCTTGCGTTTCATCGTGGCCGGCAGCAACTATAACCTGCGCTTGATAACTGTCAAATCGGCTGAACCCAGGAACCGGAATAGAAACACGAAGACACAAAGAGCCTAGCGCGGCCCCCGGGGGGGCCGCCCCCAAAGGGGTGCAGTGCGTTGTCATTGCGAGGAGGGCGTTCGACGCCCGACGTGGCAATTTTCCGGAGAGGAAGACCGCCACGGGCCGGAGCCTGCCCCGAGCCCGCCCCGCGCACGCGGAAGACTGCCACGGGCGGCTGCGCCGCCCTCGCAGTGACGCGGGCGTGGGGGGCCTCGCGGTGACAGAAGTGGACCGCTACTGATGCGAAACTCAGTAGCAGGCATGTACACCTGAGGAAACATCGTCCAGAAAACGACGGTCTTGTACCTTTGCAGTACAAAGACGCAATACGCTTTACGCAAGACGCCGGCCTCCGGCGTAGTGCGTAATGCATGATGCATAATGCGTATAGTGTGTAGAGCGTTGGGCGTCAGGCGCAACACTAGAACCCTTGCTCTGCGCCCTCGCAGGTGCCGTCCGACGGCTCAACCCTAGAATCCTGGACCTCTTTCTTTGTGGTTCTATTCCGGTTCTTGGCAGGGCCGTTCTGTTTGACAAGGGGTGAATTCCAGTGTAGAAACTGAAGTAGTTCCCTCGGAATGCGTGGCGTTGGGAAAATCTGGCAACTCGGCAAAAGGAGGCTGCATGAAGAAGTGTAATCTGCTTTCGTTAGTCATTCTGACTCTGATACCCTTGGCCGGACTCAGTGCCGGGCCGGTGAAGGTGAAGCTTCACCAACCGCCACCCGGACAACTGAGCCTGGAACATCTGTGGTGGGTGGACCTGAACAACACCACGCGGGAGACTTTCCGTCAGGTGTGGCTGCACGGCGAAGTGCATGAAGCCCGGCAAGGGCTTGTTTTCAAGGCCAACTCGAACAAGTTCGACCTGTCTCCGGGCAGGAGGACGATAAGGTTGCGAGACATCTCAATCAAGGACCCGTGGTACAAACCCGGATACCAGGC
>JAUWNN010000237.1 GCA_030612625.1 Caldifarciminota bacterium | reverse complement strand
GGCCGTGGCAATCCGACCGAAGGTCGCTGCGAGCGTAGCGTGGCAGTCTTCCGGCCTTTGGCTGTCAGCCGTTAGCCGTGAGTAGTCGACAATCGGAAATTGACAATCGAAAATCGGCAGGCCGGTCAGCGGTAGGCGGAGACGAGGTGGCGTTCCTATTCGCTCACCTGTTGTTCCCCTGGGGACTGCCCTGGTTTTCTGGACGGTTGGGCGCTATCTGGACCGGGGGATGTTGTACTTGCGCATCAGGCGGTAGAGGTGGGCCCGGCTGTATCCGGCCAGCGCGGCCGCCTTGTCCGTATTCCAGCCTGCCTTTTCCAGGCAGTCAATGAGCATCGTCCTTTGTGCCTGGGCAGCCGCCTGGGCCCGGGCCACGCGCCGGGCTTTTCGCAGACCGCTGGCTGATTCGCTCTTCAGAGCCGGCTGAAGTCGCTGCAGCTCCAAAGGCAGGTCACCTGTTTCGAGCACCTGTTTCTGGGCAAGTATTACGGCCCGTTCCACAACGTGCCGGAGCTGTCTGACATTACCCGGCCAGTGGTAAGTCAGGAAACGGCCCATCACTTCGTGCCCGGCACCGAGAATATTCCGGCCGAACTCCTGGTTGCTTCGGGTGATGAAGTAGCGCACAAACCCAGGGATGTCCTCTTTGCGTTCACGCAACGGAGGCAGCAGCAAGTCCACTGTGTTGAGCCGGTAGAAAAGGTCCGCTCTGAACTTGCCCTGGCGCATCAGTTCGTCAAGGTTCTTGTTGGTCGCGGCCACGATTCTGACGTCTACCTGGACAGGCTTCACACCGCCGACCCGCTCAAACGTTTCCTCCTGCAGTACCCGAAGCAGCCTTGCCTGGAGTGCATGACTCATATCACCGATTTCATCCAGGAATATGGTTCCGCGGTGGGCCTGCTCAAACTTTCCCTTACGTTGTGCAACTCCGGTCGCTGTTCCCTTTTCCACACCGAAGAACTCGGGTTCCAAGAGAGTCTCAGGCACTGCGGCGCAGTTAACAGCAACGAACGGTTTGTCTCTCCGGACCCCGGATTCGTGCAGAGCCCGGGCGACAAGCTCTTTGCCGGTTCCGCTTTCCCCGCGCACCAGGACAGGCACCTTGGCGCTCGCCACTTTGCTGACGACCTTCAGGTTCTCAACCATGAGCGGGTTACTGCCGATAATCCCCTGGTACTGGAGTCCGGCAATCTCGGGCTCAGGGCCAAAGCGCAGCGGCAACTCAGCAAGCTTTGTCAGCGGGTCGGCAAGCAACCCGGCTACTTTCTCGAGCACTTCAGGGTTTGGCTGTGGCCCTCCAGGCTTCCGGTGTTCCAGGTACACGCTTCCCAGGACTTTGCCCTCAGACCGGACCGGAAAGCAGATAGCCGTTGCGGTGACTACCAGGTTCCTGCGACGGCCGAGCACCTTTGCGGCATTCAAGTCCGGTCTCTTGTAGAGCACTACCGGTAGTTCCTCAAGCAACACCACCCCGGACTCAGCCTCCAGGCTCTTGCCCAGAAGCTGAAGCATGTGGTCGAAAAAGGATACCGGTTCCAGGCCGATGCCGGCCAGCCTGGTGAGTCCATCCAGAAGGGCGGTATCGCGGTCAGTACGCACTTCCAGAAGGAACAGCAACTCATTCGCCTGCTCGGACTCGGCAACCACTGAAAGCCGGTGGAACGTTTGGGTTGCGGCTTTGAGGAGGGGCATGGCCGAGTCCGGCTGGCCCGCATTCATGAGCAGACGGCCGTGCTGAAGCCGGGTCTGAGCCAGTTCGTAGCTGTCACCCGTGTCTGCAAATGCGGCAGTCGCCTGCTCGAAACAGTCCTGAGCTCCGGATATGTCATTCTGCTCCGCGTGCAAAAGAGCCTGAACCCTGAGCACCTCGCCCTTTTCCCGTTGCAGGCCGAGCTCTGCTGCAAGTTCTGAAGCCTGGTTCAGCAACTCCTTTGACTTGTTCAGTTGTCCCTGGGCCAGTGCCAGTTCGGCCATACGCCAGAACAGAATTCCCAGGTGCCGGCGGTCTCCGGCCTGCTTACACAGTTGGACTGCTTCGGTGTAAGCCTTTTCCGTTGCGGCCAGGTTTCCTGCACGAGAATGGGCCACACCCAGGCCGCACAGCGCGTCGAGCAGGGACTGCTGATACCCGGGCTGCTTCTGCTCGACTTTGATAACGGCACTGAACATGTCAGTCGCCTCTCCCAGTTTGTTGCGTTTGAGGCATAGCTCGCCCAGCATGTTTGTGGCGTCAAGGCGCAGGTCCCGAAAACCGTGCTGCTCGCTCAAAGCGATGGTCCGGTAAAGATACTTGGACGACTGCTCCCATTTACCCATCTGCTCAAGAACCCAGCCGATGTTGTACGAGGACAGGGCCTGGCCATAGTTGTCTCCCTGCTGTTTATCAACTTCCAGACACTGTTGGTAGCAGTCCAGGGCCTGCTGAGGCTGTCCCTGTAAACCAAACAGCCCACCGAGCTGGTTCAATGCGGCCTGTTTACCTTCAAGGTAGCCGGCCTCGCGACTGAGGTTCAGGCATTGCTCGTAATTCTCTCGGGCCTGGTCATAATTGCCCTGCTCCTCACAAAGCACTCCGGCAAGATTAACCGCGTCCGCTTCTACCCGTGGGTCACCAGTTGCACGGGCCACTTTCAGGACCTGCTCGGCATACCGGGCGCTCTCATCGAGTTTACCAGCCCTGCGGTTTATTTCAGCCAGCATATTTGCTGTCCTGGCAATCGTGCTTGGATTTTCCGATTGGTTTGTCTCTTCGAGTATCTGCTCAAGGAATGGCCGTGCCTGGTCAGGGGCCGAAAGCCAGAGTTCCTCGCCCAACTGCATCAGGAGTTCCAGTCGCTTCTTGAGTGTTCTGGCTCCTGCCAGTTGCTCCTTCAGAGTCTGGACTTTTTCCTGGGTGTCAGTCGGAATGCTCATGTAGAGTGTCCAAGATACCCCTGCATTCATCTCTGTCAAGCGCTTGGCGTAGGTGCGTCATGTTTCTGCTTGACACACCGTCCTGTCGGGATACGCTCAAACAGCTATTGGTCAGTTCATAGGGATGAGCTAAGATGCAGACCTCAATGCTATCCGCAAGAACAAAGCCGGTTGACAAGGCTTTGAGCGGAGCCGTCTGCTCAGAATCAAGAGAAAGCACACCGAACAACCGGGCGCGAGTCGCCCATCAAACAGAAAGGAGCCTGATATGGCAGACGTAAGACTACAGTGCCCAAGCTGTCAGAGTACCAACTCATGGGCAACATACATCCACGACCCCTGTCCCGTTTCTGACACAGGGACTCAATGGGAGGAAGAAGCCTACGGGTCGACACCGGATGGGTCACCCCACAAGCGGCCCTGCCGAGCTCCGGGTTGCGATGAGCAACAGGTTCCGGCTGCTTATGTGAAATGCCACGACTGCGGGCACCAGTGGGGAGGAGGCGGAGGAGACTAGGAGAATCCCGAGAGTCCGAGGCGTCGCCACTCCGCTGTAAGCGCGGACCGTTGGCTGTGAGTTGTTGGCGGTAGGCGGCCAGTCGGCAGCAATCGTCATTGCCAGAGGCGGGCAGAAAGGGACGGCGCTTCTATTTGCAGTCCTTGCCGGTTGTGGCGAGTTGCCTAATCGCCGCGATGAATTTGTCCGGGTCAATGGGTTTGTACAGAACCTGGACCGATTTCTCAGCTACCGCGTTTTGGGCGAGTTGGGTGCCGGCGTAACCGGTGACCAGGAGGAAGCAGGTGCCAGGGTAGGCAGGCTTGAGCTTGCGCACGAGCTCGACTCCTTTGATGCCCGGCAGCATGATGTCTACCACCGCCACATCGTAGGTCCGGGACCGGAATTTCTTCTCGGCTTCCTCGCCGTGAGCAGCGGTGTCCACGTCGAATCCGCTGGCTTCGAGGATGTCAGCCTGGGTTTCCAGCATGTCGCGGTCGTCGTCAACCAGAAGAACGCTTATATTTCCCTTCATTGTTCCTCCTTTGCCTCTGCTGCTTTCTTTGGTCTGAGTTGATAGCTGTCAGGCTGAAATGCTCTGTTGACATGAACCCGCATGTGCGGGTATAGTTTATCAAGGCGGTCGGACAGGACATAAGCAAAGCAGACGATTTTCTGGGGTGCGTGACTTCTTCCTGAATGTCACCATGCGCACTTGTGCATGTTCTGAAGTCCGCACCCCCTTGTCTCGTCCGGTTCCACCCCGCCGCAGTATGGACAAGACGCACCCGCAAAGTAGATGAGCGAAAACACCCGGGCGTTTGGCTGAATGCCCGCCCGGGTTCGTTGAGTTGTCTGTACTCTCTTCGACCTATGTCCAGTTAAATGCAATGTCTGTGCCTGTAACAGCCTGTGAGTGTAAGTATCGCACCTTCGGTTGTTAGGGAATCGAGCACCACCAAGTTGGGCTTCGTTAGTCTCCTTTTGGAGACAAAATCCAGGTGACAGGACGGCGGTTCTGGTCTAAGGTTGTGTTGCCTGAAGACTTACAAGAAGTCTCCTAAATGAGACTCGCTGTGGGGAATCTGCACGGAACAGGCTGGTCTGGCGGGCTAGCGCGCTATCACGACTTTTCGCCCAATTGTACCGGACCGGG
>JAUWNN010000009.1 GCA_030612625.1 Caldifarciminota bacterium | reverse complement strand
AGAAGTGAAGGTGGCTACCTTGATTGACGAGTGTGTCGCGGGGCCTGAGCCAGAGTGTGTTTGAGGCGATTCGGACCCAGGTGTTCGACGTCTCGGCTCCGGTCGGACCGTAACGCGGCTGCTGTCATGCTTGGGCGAAGCCACCTCTACGCTTGAGACTCTTCGGCGGAGTTTACCCTGAACGACCATGAGAGATGCTTCGTTGCGCTCAGCCTTGTCCTGAGCCTGGAGATTCTTCAGCTTCGCCTCAGAATGACAAGAGGCGAAGGAATGACAGGAAGTGAAGGGCCCCAGAGTGACAGAGCAGGATGGACAGCCGGCCGGTGTTTACCGTTCTGCCGGTTTTGTACCGATCGGGTTATGCGCGTTCAGCCGGGGGCTGAAGTTTGTGAAAGGTCAAGTTGCGCTTTTTGTGCCAGGCGGCCGGGTCGTGGAAGTAGTCGGCGATTTCTTTTTCTTCCCGGTCAGTCAGAAAGCTGACTTCCTTGGGAATCTTGGGTGAAAGGGCTGAGGCCCGGTCGGTAAGATACCAGAGCTTGACCCCGACCCGGGCCAGGTCTTTGTCTCCGCCCTGCTCCCGGTTGAAGATGACAAAGCAGTTCTTAACGTCTCCACCCCATTGCCGGATTTCTCTGATTACCCGGGCTTTGGTCCAGCCGTGCACCAGGGTGTCGTCCACCAAGAGCACCTTTTTTCTGAAGAGCTCGTGGCTCTTGATTCCCTCAAACGGGCTGGCTTCGGGATAGCGCTTTGACCTCCGGGCGAAGAACATCGGTTTGCACAGTTTGTGGGCCAGAACCGCGGCAATACCGATGCTGCCGGCTTCAATTCCGCAGATGCAGTCGAACTTAAGGTTGTGCAGCAGCAGCACGGCCGAGCCCAGAACAAAGTCGTTCACTTCGGGATAGTTGGCAAGTCCTTTGACATCGATGTATATCGGGCTGCGGTTTTTGCGCATATCCACTTTGAAAAGGGGCTGCAAGTCGCCCAGGCTTACTTTGATGGCACCAATCTGCCAGAGGAGTGCGGCCACAGTTTCGGCCAGATTGCCGCGCATCAGCCTCCGGATTGCCAGCAGGTCAGGTTTGACTATCCGCTGTTTCCTCAGGAGCCGGTAGAACTTGGTCGCCTCTTCTTTGGGAAGCTCAAGCCCGAGCCTGGTTTCATCAAGGTCATAGACAATATGGAGCTTGCACAGCGGTTTCTCTTCAGCCAGAATCTGATAGCTGTCCGCGTTGGAAACCCGGTGCAGCTCACTGAGCCTGGTTGCCTTCGGGTTCACAAGCTCGCGGTAGGTCTTGAAAACATCCCGGGCGAGCTGCTCGGCTTCTTCATATTCAAGGATGTATGGAGTTACCGCCTGAACCAGCCCCGAGCCCCGAGCCCCGAGCCCCGAACTGTCAGTCAGGTTGATTGAACTAAGGGGAACCTGAACCAGCTTCAATGCACGCTCAACGCATTACGCATAACGCATTACGCATGACGCGTCCGGCGTGTTGCGTATTGCGTGAAGCGTTGTGCGTTATCCGTCTCCCGCCCCGGCCTGAAGGTTCTGAAACCGGGCGCTGTAGAAGAAATTCCAGAGCGCGCGGGTCTTCCGCTTCAGTTCGGCCAGAGACCCTTTGTTCTCAAGCACGAAATCAGCCCGGCGCCAGACTTTTGAGTCCGGTTCCTGAAGTTTGAGCCGGGCCTTGGCTTCGTTCCTTGTCATCCCGGCCTCAGAGAGGAGCCGTTTGATTTTGAGCCGGTCAGGTGCGGTTACAAGGATTGCCACATCCACATCTTTGTCCAACCCGACAGTGAAAAGCAGGGCCGCATCCAGGATGACGAGTCCTTTCTTGTACCGGGCCAAGTCATTGCGGATGTGCTCGACAATTGCGGGATGCATTATGCCGTTCAGCTTCTTGACGCTTGCTTTGCTCGCAAAGGCCTTTTTTGCCAGTGCTTTGCGGTCAATCTGGCCGCTCTTGGACAGAATTTTCTTGCCGAAGGTTTTTACGAGCTTTTTGTACTGAGGGGCGGTGCGGCGCAGCAGGGTCCAGCCGATCTGGTCGGCATCGATTATTCTGGCACCGAACCGCTTCAGTTCATTGACGACTGTGGTCTTGCCCGAACCGATATTGCCACCGATGCCCACTACAAGCCGGTCCTGGGACAACTTCCGGTCAAACATTTAGATTACTTTCGCTTCTTCGTGCAGAAGCCGGACCAGCTCAGGCACGACTTTTTTGAGTTCGCCTTCAAGTTTCTTGCCCGGCTTTCTTCCGGGCGGAAGCCGGTCTGTGACATAGACAAGCCCTCGGGTCAGGTGAGCCGAGGCGATTCCCAGGTTTTGTGCGGTCAGAACCGGGATTTCCTTACGCTTGGCCGCCATCATCAGTTTGAGTGTCGGATACCGGGGGTCGAACTTGCCTTTCTGGATTGTCAGAAGACATGGCATCCTGATATGAACAATCTCGGTCGCGCCTTCGACCTCACGAAAGGCTTTCAGTTCAGTCCCCGAGCCCCGAGCCCCGAGCCCCGGCCCTGCCTGGACTTCAACTTCGGGAACAACGGCCACATGGGGAATTTCGAGATAATGGGCAACAGCCTGCGGCACCGTGGCCGCATCATCGTCAACAGCCTGCTTGCCGCAGAGAACCAGGTCGAACGGTTTCTGCCTGATTGCTTTGGCCAGGACCCGGCCTTTGGAAAGGAAGTCAATTTCTGAAAAAGACTGGTCGCAGATATGCACCGCCTGGTCTAATCCCATGGAGAGAGCAGTCTTGAGCGCGGTCCGTGCCCTTTCCGGACCAAGGGTGATGGCGGTCACCGTGCCCTGGCCCAGCTTCTCTTTTATGCGGAGCGCGGTCTCAATCGCATATTCGTCATAAGGGTTGATTACCCACTCAACCTCACTGGTGTCTACGAAACCGGTCTGGGTGTTGACTCGAATCTTGGTCTCGGTCGAAGGGACCTGTTTGATGCAGACGGTGATATTCATCACTTTACGCTTTACGCATAACGCTCGACGCTGGCCTCCGGCGTAATGCGTATTGCATGAAGCGTTATGCGTCCGACATTCGCTTGACGCACAGACAGGAGTTGTGTCCGCCGAAACCGAATGAGTTGGAAATTGCGGCTCTGATATCGAGCTTGCGCGGGCCGTCTTTCACAAAGTCGAGCTCTACGCCAGGGTCCGGTTCCTCGTGGTTCACGGTCTTGTGAATCTGGCCTTGTTCCAGCGATTTGGCCAGAGCCACGAATTCCATCGCTCCGGCCGAGCCCAGGCCATGGCCAACCATTGATTTGGTGGAGTTAATCGCCAGTTTCCCGGCATGCTGCCCGAACACTTCGATAATCGCTTTGACTTCAGCCGCATCGTTCAATGGGGTTGAGGTGCCGTGGGCGTTGATGTAGTCGATTTCCTCCGGCTTGAGCCCGGCTTGATCGAGCGCCTTCCGCATTGCATCGACAGCACCGCGAGCCTCAGGGTCGGGCGCGGTAATGTGATGACCGTCACCGGTTGCGCCGTAGCCGACGAGCTCGCAGTAAATCTTCGCACCGCGGTGCCGGGCATGTTCAAGGTCTTCCAAGACGCAGAGCCCGCAGCCTTCGGCAGTTATGAATCCATCCCGGTCCTTGTCAAACGGCCGGGAGGCCTTTTCCGGTGCGTCGTTCCGCTTGGACAGGGCGCCCATATTGGCAAACCCGGCTACGGTGAACTTGGTTATCGCGGCTTCGGCACCGCCGGCAATGACAATATCAGCGTCACCGTGTGCGATGTGGCGGAACGCTTCACCAATGGCATGAGCTCCGGACGCACAGGCTGAAACGGTGCAGAAGTTCAGGCCGCGCAGGCCGTAGAGAATCGAAACCTGGCCCGCAGCCATGTCCGGAATCATCATCGGGACCAGCAGAGGCGACACCCGACGCGGGCCCTTCTGCAGGAACTGGGTGAACTGAGTCTCCCAGGTGTGGATTCCGCCCATGCCTGAGCCAATCACCACCCCGAAACGGCTCTTGTCTTCCTTTTCAGGGTCCAGCCCGGAATCTTCGACTACTTCTTTCGCAGCCCAGAGCGCGAACTGCGTGAACCGGTCGGTCCGTTTCACCAGTCTGGGGTCAAACTTCCGGGTCGGGTCAAACCCCTTGACTTCGGCCGCTATCCGGACCGAGAGGTCAGACGGGTCAAAGGATTCAATCCGGGTGATTCCGGTCTTTCCAGCCAGAAGATTCTGCCAGAAGCTTGCTACATCATGACCGATGGGCGTAATCACACCCAGGCCGGTAACAACGACCCGATTCACTCTACTTCTTTTCCTTTTCAGCCAGCTTCTTGCCCAGGTATTCTACCGCTTTGCCGACGGTCACAAGCTGCTGGGAATCCTCATCCGGGATTTCGATGCCGAATTTTTCCTCAAAGGCCATGACCAATTCGACAATGTCGAGCGAGTCAGCCCCGAGGTCGTCAACGAAGTGAGCGTTCTCGGTAACCTTCTCTGGAGTCACATGCAACTGTTCTACGATGATGTTCTTGACATCGTCCATTAACGCCATCTTTCCTCCTTAACTTAGATGTTTCGGCAGGGATTTCACCCGCCTCCTGCCGCAAAACCGGCCCTGAGGGCCAACTCAGCAGTGTATCAATTGGCCGCCAAAAGTCAAGATTTGGTCCAGGAACCGAAACAGAAACACAAATGACGCATTATGCATTACGCCGGAGGCCAGCGTCAAGCGTTATGCGTCCTATGTTGAGATTCCTATATCGGTTTTCGGGATTTGGTCGGCAGTTGGAGCAGCTTCAGGCCGGTGGCCGGGTCGGTAGCCCGTTTCAGCTTCTTCTGTCCCGGCAGGATGGTGATCTCGCAGGTGGCCGTCACTTTGCCGGCGAACAGATGACCACCATGGGTAGTCATTCTGGAATCGGCAATCACCGCGTGAAGATGGCAAACAGGATTCTTGCCGTCCCAGGCGATGTTGCCGACAATGCTGGCGATTTCGTATTCGCCCGGAAACCTGCGTTTGCGGTAAGTAAGGTACTTCCGGTCGAAGTAACCCAGAATCACCTTTTCCGCGGCCCCGAGCCCGGTGACAATGCCGGACTTTATCTTCTGCCGCTTTATGAAATCAACAACCGTGGCAGGGATATCTTCGCCCCGCTCCAGCCTGAGTTGATGGAACGCACCGAGTCTCGCGTATCTCATGCTTTCTTCCTTTTCCCGGTCCGGCCGCGCTTCCGGGCCGCGGTCTTCTTCTTCGTGGCCTTTTTCCTTTGGGTTGTCTGTCTTGCCCGCGTCTTGCGAGCAGCGGCTTTGCGTCCTTTGCGCCGCTCCGGAGCTGCGGCAATCAGCTTCTCGCACTGCTCCAGGGTCAGCTCGCCCGGCTCGGTGCCTTTCGGCACCTTCGCGTTCCTGCTGCCGTCGGTCACGTACGGACCCCAGCGTCCTTCCAGGACCCGGATATCGGAACCATCGAACACCTTGATCTGCCGGCGTGCATCTTCCGCCTTCTTGGCCGCAATCAGAACCAGTGCCTGCTCCAGCGTAATTTCCATCGGGTCATTTCCTTTGATGGAGACAAACCGGTCGCCGTATTTCACGTACGGGCCGTACCGGCCGAAGTTCGCCAGAACTTCATCGCCGCCCGGGGTCTTGCCCAGTACGCGCGGCAGCTTGAACAGCTCCATCGCCTCGTCGAGCGTGATTGTCTCGACCTTCTGGCCTTTGCGCAGGCTCGCAAACCTGGGTTTCTCCTCGTCGTCTTTGGTGCCGATCTGGACGAACGGCCCGTACCGGCCGAACCGGGCCGACACCGGCTTGCCGGTCTTCGGGTCCGTGCCCAGTTCCTGCTGCTGTGCCACCTCGGCCCGCGACAGTCCTTCCGCCTTCTCGACGTTGCGGTGAAACGGGCCGTAGAACCCGGCCACCATGTCGTTCCACACCTTCCCGCCACCGGCGATGTCGTCCAGTTCCTGCTCGATCCGGGCCGTGAAATCGTAGTCCATGATTCCGGAAAAGTGCTCAAGCAGGAAGTCGATCACCACGCCCGCCACGTCGGTCGGGAACAGTTTCGCTTTCTCGGCGCCGACCTTCTCGGTCCGCATCCCGGCCTCGATCTCGCCGGCGCGCAGCACCAGCACACGGTACTCCCGGTCCCGGCCTTCTTCGCTCCGCTTCTCGACGTACCCCCGGGTCTGGATTGTGGATATCGTCGGCGCGTAGGTCGACGGCCGGCCGATGCCCAGTTCCTCAAGTCGCTTCACCAGCGAGGCCTCGGTGTAGCGTGCCGGGGACCGCGTGAAACTCTGGCGGGCCAGTATCTCCTGCGGGGCCAGCTCCTGTCCCTGTTTCAGCGGCGGCAGCGCCTTTTCGTCAGCGTCACCGTCGCCGTACGCGGCCAGGAAACCCGGGAAAGTCACCACTTCGCCCTTTGCCAGGAACCGTTCGTCCGCGGTCGACACTTCGATGGTCACAGTGGTCCGCTGAATCCGGGCGTCCGCCATCTGCGAAGCCAGGGCTCGGCGATGAATCAACTCGTAGAGCCGCTGCTCGTTCCGCTCGCCGTCGATGCTGTCCCGGCCGAAGTCGGTCGGCCGGATTGCCTCGTGCGCTTCCTGCGCGCCTTTCGCCTTGGTCCGGTAACGCCGCACCTGGGAGTAGTCCTTGCCGAACCGCTCCGCAATCACCTTCGCGGCCTGGCCGATTGCCAGTTCCGACATCGTGACCGAATCGGTCCGCATGTAGGTGATGCGGCCCGACTCGTACAGCCGCTGGGCCAGCATCATCGTCTGCTTGACCGAGAATCCGAGCTTCAACGACGCCTCCTGCTGCAGGGTGGAAGTCGTGAACGGCGGCCGGGGTGACCGCTTCGCCGGCTTCTGCTCCAGCGCGCTGACCGTGAACCGGGCGGTCCGCGCCTTGTCCAGGAACGCGCGCGCCGCCGCCTCGGTCTCGAAGTCGCGGTCGAGTTTCGCCGGGACCGTACCGGTGCCGGAATCGAACTCGCCGCTGACCTTGAACGTCTCCACCGGCTCGAACCGGTCGATCTCCCGCTCGCGCTCGACCACAAGTCGCACCGCGACCGACTGCACCCGGCCGGCCGACAAACCGGGCATCACTTTCTTCCAGAGCACCGGCGAAAGCTCGTACCCGACCAGCCGGTCGAGCACGCGCCGTGCCTGCTGAGCGTCGACCAGGTGTTGGTCGATAGTGCGCGGGTTCTTGATTGCCTCAAGCACGGCCGGCTTGGTGATTTCGTGGAAGACAATCCGCCGGGTCTTTGTCTTTGCCAGTCGCAGCACTCTTGCCAGGTGCCAGGCGATTGCCTCGCCTTCGCGGTCCTCATCGGTTGCGAGCCAGACCGTTTCGGTCTGCTTTACGGCTTTGCGCAACCCGGCAACAACTTTTTTCTTGGCCGCCGGGATTTCATAGTCGGGCGCGAAACCGTGCTCGATGTCAACCGACATCCCGGTCTTGGGCAGGTCGGCAATGTGCCCCATCGAAGACAGGACCTCGAACCGGTTGCCCACCAGTCTGGTGATAGTGCGCGCCTTGGTCGGCGACTCGACAATCAGAAGGTCTTTTTTATCTGCCATTCAGGTCAGAAGATTAAGGGCTTGGCTCTCCGTGTCAACAAGCGGCGAGGCTAGTCCTCGATAACAACTACTGCGGCAGCGTACTCGGGAAGGTGGGTTATGCTCAGATGGACTTTCCGGTCCCCAAGCAACTCCCGGGCTCTTCCGAACACCCTGACCGTGGGCCTTGACCGTTCATTGTCGCAGATTTCTATTTCCCGCCAGCCTATCCTACCGCGCAGACCCGTGCCTAGTGCTTTGGCAAACGCTTCTTTGGCCGCAAACCGGCCTGCATAGGACAGATACTTACCTGCCAGGGTTTCGCACAACTCAGCCTCAGCCCGGGTGAAAATCCGGTTCTTGAACCGGTCCGGAAACCGTTCAAGCGCTTTTCTGATTCTTTTTACCTGAACAAGGTCAATGCCGACTCCGAAAACGGCCATTACGCTCTATGGGTCAAGCACTAGACATCAGGCGTCTTGCCCTGAGCGTTCAGCCGCTCGACGAACGGGACCAGCTCCATGATGTCGTCAATCTCCAAGTCCGCGTTGGATTGCTTGGTTCCGAAGGAGTCGCCGTACCGGGCGAAAACGGTATACATCCCGATTTCCCTGGCACCGAAAATGTCCCGCTCAGCCCAGTCACCGACCATTACCGCTTCGCGCGGCTTCACTTTCAAGAGTTCAAGGGCTTTCTCGAAAGGCTCGGGCGCAGGCTTCTTCTTGCCGGTGTCGTCAAAAGTCACCACCGTGTCGAAGAAGTTGTCTATCCCGAGCGAACAAAGTCGCATCCAGGCCTGGAGCTTGGGCGCATCAGAAACGATTCCAAGCTTCATCCCCATTCGCACCAGCTCCATAAGAGCCATGTTCACGTGGGGATAGGCAACAAGCACACCTTCGCGCGCCCTTCTGTAGGCAAGAATACCATTGGCCAGAATCCGGTGGTCAACTTTGCCCAGAGCCTTGACAAGGAACTCGTCGAATACCTGCTGGAACTCAATCCCTTTCTCGTCGTAAATCTTGAAAATGCTCTCCCGCGCCTTGTCGGTGTCAATGTCAAGCCCGGCATCAACCATCGCTTCAATTGCCGCATCCACCGCCGCATTCTTCATCTTCAGAAAGTCAACCAGAGTATTGTCAACATCGAATACTACTGCTTTAACCATCAGCTTCTCTCAAACCGCCTGCGCAGCCGGGCATAGGTTTTTCCCAGGTGTTCGCTGACTACTTTGGTGTCGGCCAGAACCGGCATGTAGTTTACGTCTCCAAGCCAGCGGGGCACGATATGGATATGCAGATGTCCGACCACTCCGGCCCCGGCCACCCGGCCCAGGTTCATCCCGACATTGAACCCGTCCGGCTTCATGTCCCGGCCCAGGACGCTCAGCGAAAGCTGCACAAAGTCAAGCAGCTCCCTGCCTTCCTCGGGTTTCAGTTTCTCAAACACCCTGACGTGCCGGTTTGGCGCAACCATCAGATGGCCGTTGTTATACGGAAACCGGTTCATCACCACAAAACCCAGCTTGCCCCGAATCAGTATCAGGTTCTTCGCATCGTCCTTTGCGCGCAGCAGCCTGCAGAAAAGGCAGTTCCGCTTGCCGGTTCCACTGCTCTTGTGCGCGGCCCGGATGTACTCCATCCGCCAGGGAGCCCAGAGTGGTTTTGTCATCAAAAAAGACCCAGTTGTTCGCCCTGGTCCGTTTCCTTTTCCGGCTTTCCGACCTGCTTCTTCTTCGACCCGGGCACAACGCTGATTACTCCGAACACCCCGTCATATCCCGGAGTGGCTTCAACTTCACTCTTGCGCATCCGGTCCACTCCGAGTGCTACCCGGTCATCAGCATGTTTCTCAACTTCATCAACCGGTGCATCAATCAGCACATTGAACTCACTCCCCAGCGCATCAATCAGCGCGTCATATATTTTCTGCACACCGACAGTATCCCTTCCCTGGCCCAGGGCTTCGCCGACGATTTCCTTCAGCGGAATCAGGTGCTTGAAAGGAATCACATCCTCAGGCACTTCCTCGGGCTTGCGGTCTGCCAGACTCAGGGTCCGGTGCAGCACTCCAATCGTCAGCTTCCGGCCGCAGACCGGACAGACGTCGTTATTCGCCATTGACTGTTCCGGAGAAAGGCACACTCCGCAGGCGCGGTGGCCGTCATAATGGTACTTGCCTTCCTGCGGAAAGAACTCGATTGTATAAAGCAACCGGTTTCTGTCTTTGGTCTTGAGTGCGTTCCTGATTCCCTCATAAGTCAGTTCGCAGTCGAAAACATTCGCTTCCCGGCCGAGCCTTGGGGGTGAATGGGCGTCCGAATTAGAAATCAGCGTTCTGGTATCCAGGGCTGAAAGCAGCCAGTTCATCGGCGGGTCGCTCGAAAGCCCGGTTTCGACCGCGAAAATCTCATCACTCAGGTCCCCGAAGCACTCTTCAATCGAGTCAAACCCGGAATTCGACCCGAACAGCGCGAACCAGGGAGTCCAGATGTGAGCCGGCACCAGGAAAGCCTTCTCCTCAATCTCCAGAAGCCTTGCCAGCATCTCGTAACTGGAAATGCTCAGGGTTGGTCGTCCATCCACCTGGAGCTTGCCGTATTTGCTCAGAAACCTGGTTACCTTTTCCGCGGTTTCAAGATTCGGCACGAAGAGAAGGTTGTGAACCCGCCGGAGCCGGCCGTGCGCGCTGTAGATGTTATTCACCTCGACATTGACGATGAAATGGGTGTGCTGATAGGTGTATAGACCGTTGCCTACCGGTTTCAGGTTTTCCTTCAGGGACTTGAAATGGGCCGGATGGGTGAAATCGCCGGTCGCGACGAGTTGAATGCCTTTTTCTCTGGCGAACTTATCAATCATCGGGATGTCCATATTCCGGCTCGTGGCTCGGGAAAAACGGGAATGAATGTGCAGGTCGGCAATGAACTTCATGCGAGTTTCTATTCTAGGTTGTGCCTTACCGGTGTCAAGCTAGCGGGCAATAACCATCATTCTGGTTGTAAGCGGCCCGACCGGCAGAAACCCGCCGTGGGTGTAGAACCAGACCCGGCTGAACCCGGCCGCTTTGAGACATTGCTTGACTTCGTGGCGGGAATAGGCCCGCTCCTGGTGGACTTCCTCGAACTTCTTGGGAGTACAGGCAGGTTTCAAACCTGTCCCTTCCTCCTCCTCCCAGAATGTGAGATGCAGAGTCGAAATTCTGGTCTGCTCGTCATAACTGTTCTGCCAGACTGAGCAAATACCGCCGACGTTCCTGGGTGATGTCCGGTTACCCCAGAAAACCGACAGGCTGTACACCGTGTTCATGTCAAACACGAACAATCCGCCTTGCTTGAGAGCCTGGCGCACGCAGCTGAAGCATTGCTTAACGTCTTCCTCCGAAAGCAGGTAATTGATGCTGTCATAAAGGCAGATGGCCGCGTCAACCGGTTCTGCCAGCTTGAAATCGGTCATATCGGCCTGGAGCGTCCGGACGGGAAAACCCCAACGCTTGTTCTCTAACACCTCAAGCATTTCTCTTGACCGGTCGACACCGGTCATCCGGTAGCCCCGTCCGGCCAGAAGCATTGTTGGAATCCCGGTGCCGCACGCAAGGTCAAGTATCGTCTTCGGCTCAGCCTTGAGCTTCCTGAAGATTTTCTCCAGATAATCAACCCACCCTTTGTAGTCAATATACTCGAGCATGAACCGGTCGTAGTGCCGGGCAAACTCTTTGAAAGGCTTCTCAGCCATATTCAGAGCCACTATAGAAGCACCGCTACTGCTGTCAAGCAACCGTCCCTGTGTCATGGCCGAGGGAACGTCCCGAGTTGCAGCGCGCCGGCGCCGTTCAGAGTAGTATCCGGCCCCGTTCTACTTGGTTTTGACCAGCTTTCTCACCACCCGGGATTCTCCGGTCTCCAGCCGGCAGTAGTAGATGCCGCGGCCCACTCGGTGACCGGCATCGTCGCGGCCGTCCCAGACCACCGAGTGCAGACCCGCCGGTTCGCGGCCTGAGCGCAGGGTCCGCACGAGCTTGCCATCCGGGGAAAATACTCGCAGTTCGACCCGGGCCTCGCGCGGCAGCGAGTAGCGGAACTTGGTACGGCCCGCGGCCGGGTTGGGATGCGCCGCGTAGAACACGAACCCGTCTGGACTGCCTGGTGGTTCCTCGATGCCCGACCCACGGACAACCCGCACCGTGCCAGTCAGCAGGTTATTCTCGGGCACGTGTTCCCCGCGGATGCCGCCGACCGTGCAGCGCACCGCGAAGGTACCGAGTTCGAGCGCGGTCCACTGGTCGAAGTACGCGGTGTCGACCACACCGGGCTGCAGCGGCACGTTGACGCTGTCCATGTACCCGTCGCTGATCGAGAACTTCACCCGGGCCATGTCGGCCATCGTGCCTCTGTTCTCGACGACCGCCGCGGGCACGACCGTCGCGGCCGAGTCTACACTGTCGGGCGGGGCCAGTATCATTGTGACCGCGAGGTCGTAGACGTTGACCGTGACCATGCCTTCTTTCGCGTCGTTGCTCGCGATGTCGTCGCCCGCGAGCTCGGTTGAGCAGCGCACCGCGAGCTGGCCCCGTTCCTGCGCGGTCCACTGCGGGAACTCTACGCAGCGTGCCGTGCCCGGCTGGTGCCCGGTGACCGTCGCGACCGTGTCATATCCGGTGCCGATTTTCATACGGACCGGGTAGGTCTCGACGTTCTCGGCGAAATTGTAGACCGAGCAGGCCGGCATGAACGTCTGGCCCGAATCCACCGTGCCGGTCGGCGCGATGATGCGCGTCACCCCGACGTCGTGCTCGATCGGGCCGGGCAGCCATTGCAGTATCACCTGGCGCACCGCGTTCTCGTTGAACCCTTCGGCGATGTAGCGGATGATGCCCTCGGGGTCGATGATATAGTTCAGCGGAATGTATCCGTTCTGCCGGTACACTCCCCAGACCCCGCCGTTGTCGCGCAGGTATGGATGGGTGGCCTGGCGGGCATAAGCCTTGACGATTTCCATGCTCTCCTGGAGGTTGGCGGTGACCGGGATGAAGCCGTTCGCTCCGTAGTCCTGGTACAAGACCTCTAAGCGCGGCAACTCCGCACGGCAATGTCCGCAGGTTGACTGCCAGAAGTTGAGCAGCACGACCCGGCCGCGCCACTCGGACAGGCTGTGGTTAACGTATGCCGTATCCGGCAGGGTGAAGTCCGGCGCCGGGTCGCCGACGTGGAGGATGGCCAGCGCCATCGTCGGGACGAGCACCAGCAGCCCGGCCAGAACGGACAGACTGCGTCTTTTTCCAGTCATGGTTACCTTCTTTCTCTGTCCAGCATTCGCTGGCTTGTGACCGCGCCCTTGGATAATTGTAGGTTTCCCGCCACCCGTGTCAACACCACCCGACCCGGCCTTGACCCGGTACGAATCCGGCGGCACAATGTGGTGTGGTGAAGGAAAGCGGCTCGACCGCGTCGGAACCAGTCACCCGAAAACGGCTAGCGTCACCGATATGGCTATTCGAACCCCAAAAGAACGCGGGGTCGTTGAGACGACCCCGCGCAAAGCCACATAAGGTTCCGGCTACTCCTGCTTCCAGAGGAACGCGCCGAACCCGACCTCAAGGTATATCTTGCTGCTCTTGCTCGTGTACTGGTGCTCCCCTGAACCTGTTGTCAGGCTCCCGGTCTGAAACCCGAGCTCGACCGGCATCGTGCCGCGCGTTCCGATCAGCGGCGATACACCGAGCCCGACTCTGAACCGCCAGCCATTCGATGTGGTTGGGTCATATTCGCCGTACTTGGTGCTCTCCATCAGGTACAGGAAAGAGGCTCCCACATAGGGCAACCACCAGCCGTCCGGCCCGACGAACGGCGTCAGACAGCATGCCGCCGGATAGCGCCGGTTGTCCAGCCGGAAGTAGTACGCGGCCCTCGGTCCAATTCCGATCGAAGTGGTCTTGTAGGCGTTAGAGTACCAACCCAGGTTCCCGTCAATGCCCAGGCCCAAGCCCGGCATGAACGGGAAATAGAGCACGCGCGGGTACAGTGAAATCGAAATCGAACCGTCCTCGGAATCGGTCTCGCCCGAGCTGGGAAGATTGTAGGCCATACTCGCCGAACCTGACACCATCCAGCTTCCCGGCATCGCGGCGCCGTTGTTGACCTGGCCTTGGGCAACGCCAACTGTCAGAACGGACACGACAAGACAGATGCTCAGCAATCTAAGCATTCTACCTCCTTGGTTATTTGCTGCATTTCGCTTGGGTCCAGTGGGATGGTAGTCCGTGACAGGCGTGAGTCAAGGAACAAAGCAAACCGACGTTTCGCCCGGCCTTGACACGGGCCGAATCCAGAGGCACAATGCGGTGTGGTGAAGAGGAACGGCGTGAAGACTCGGCCTACAGGAAGTGCGCCGGAATCGGTCAGCCGAAAACGGTTAGCGTCACTGATAACCGATATTCCATGAAGTTGGAGGAAGAACGTGAGTGACTATCACATCAATATTTTCTACAGTGAAGAAGACGGCGGGTACATCGCCGACATCCCGGACCTTGATGCTTGCTCCGCTTTCGGCCGGACGCCGGAAGAGGCCCTGGCTGAAGTGGAGAAAGCCAAGGAAGCCTGGCTCGCCGCTGCCCGCGAACAGGGCAAACCCGTCCCTCCACCGCGCTACCGGCCGGTGATATACCAGACGGCTCAGTGAGCCGAACCATTGGGTGGGTATAGAATGCGAGTGTGGAGAAGAAGAACGGCGTGAAGACTCAGCTTAGAGGAAGTGCACCGGAATCGGAAATGCGTAAAGACGGCAACGTCCCCGGTTTGCCACAAACTGGCATGTGCGGAGGCGAACTGTCCAAGGACAGCTCGGCGTCGCGCACAGCAGAGCCACCAGGGAGGCTGCGACGGGCAGCCCCGTGATTCCCATGCCGCCGGTCTCTACCGGCTTGCGCGCGGCATTGGTTTTCGGGTTTGCCTTCGTCTCCGTGCTCGGCCAGACCTTAGAGTCCACGATATACCTGCCTGACTCGTACGGAGGAATCCGCTGCCCGACTTCCCTGACCCTCGACGTTCCCGGAGACAGAATCTTTGTCGCTGGCACCCGCGCCGACCGGATTCTCATCATCGACTGCCGGACGAACCAGAGGGTCGGGTACGTCCCGGTGCACGCCGGCTACATGCCCATCCTCGGCTACAACCCGGCGAGCCACAAGATATACTCCCACGCCGGAGACATCGGCTGGTATTGCATCGCCGACGCGGACTCGGGCCGGGTGATTCTCGAATTCTCCGCCAGCGGTCGGTTCCAGGAAGACGTCCGGCGGTTCTTCTGCGATTCTGCTGGCAACAGGGTCTACTGCCTGACCGAGGACGGCACCCCGGTCGGCGTGATTGACGGCCGGACCGACAGCGTCTACGTGACCCAGTTCGCCGGGCAGCCGGCAGGAATTAGCCGTTACGACACGGTCACGCAGCGCTGGGTGGAATACCGTTGCAGCACGGTCGTCGTGGATAGCGGCGTGGGTCAGGCCGCCGGCCCACCCGGCTCTCCGGCGCGATGCTTCAACCCGCGCACCGGCAGGGCCTACGAGGTGGCGCGCGGCGCCCGTGAAATGGTCGTGACCGAAGACGACAGCGTCGTCGCCCGGATTCTGCTCAACTTCGGCTCTAGCGGCTGCTACAGCCCCAGGCACGACCGGCTCTACTGCCCGGACCGGGACCAACTGGCAGTCGTCGACTTGGCAGCAAAACGCGTCGTCAGCCTGCTCCCGGTCAAAGGTCACCTGGTCGCAGCGTGCTACAGCGCTGTCCACAACCGGGTCTACCTGGCGGACGACTCCGGCGGTGCGGTCGTCGTCTTCGACCCTGACTCGAACCGCGTGGTCACAAGAATCGACGTCAACGGCCACCCCGGCAGCCTGCTCTACGACGCCGCCCTCGACCGGCTGTGGTGCGCCGACCCGGACGCCGGACGCCTGACGACAATAGACTGCCGGGCTGGGCGCGTGCTTGCCGACATCGGACTCGGGACCGGCGGCTGGTGGCCGCAGCACCTGTGCCTCGACTCGCCGGACCGCAAACTCTACTGCGCGAGCATGCAGGAGAGCACGCTCTGCGTGGTCGACGCCGAACGCGGGAACCTGATCTCGCAACTCAAGCTCCCGGGCGCGGCCGGCGGCGTGTGCTTCAACCACCAGGACCACAAGCTCTACTGCGCGCTCCACTGGAAGCCGGCACGTCTGGCCGTCATCGACACGCGAACCGACGCTCTTGTCAGGACAATTCATCTCGGCGATGAAGAGATGGACTGCCCGTACGAGCTTTGCTACAGCCCGGCGGCGAACCGGGTCTACTGCGCAGGGTGGGGGAAGACGGCGATCGTGGACTGCGAGCGCGACAGCATAGTCCGGACCATCGGTCTGGGTACGCTTCCGCGCTCGGTCTTCTTCAATCCTCGTACCCGCCGCATCTACGCCTCGGACGTGGCGACCTGGGGAACCCATACCCTCCGGGTGTACGACGAAGCGGCCGACAGCGCCTGGGAAGTCGCCGGGGTCGAAAGCCCTAAACAAATCCTGTGGGACCGCGGGAACAGGCTGTTTGTCAGCGGACCAAGCCGGATTTTCGTGCTCCGGGACGAATAGCAGAGGAAGAATTAATACCCGAATTCAACTCACCGTTCAGAGAGAATTAGAGAGAGAATTAGGGACAACCACCGTTTTCCGGTCGGTCCTCTTTCATTCACCACGGTCAACTCTGCTCCGATTCGCCCGTGTATCAAGCGGCGGCGTGGGCTTCGCCGGCACAGAGTCCGTAGGCTGTCGGCCAGGAGCGGTCGGCTGTCAGCGGTCATGCCATTGACAGTGTTCGGAAAACGGTTACCGTCACCGATATACATCTCAGCGACACCGTCTACTGACGGCCAGCGGCTGGCGGTTCACGGTTCCGGTCCTAGCCCAGGCAGCGCTGACTAGTGGTCTGCAGCGAGCGTTGAATCGGTCAGCGGCTGCCCGATTTCGTAGAGGAAGTCGGGCGAAAAGTCGGCACCGTTGGGCCAGACAACCGTATCAAGCTCAGGGTCTGCCTGAAACAGCTTGAAGTAATCAAGGTCTTTCAGCGGCTCAAACACTTCACCGTCCAGGTGAGGCTTGAGATTGACGAGCCTGACCTCTCCATTCTCAAAAGTCAGGAGTAAGCGGTACTCAGAAGCATACTCGGCGCGCTTGACTAAGTGCATTGCTGGCTCAGGTCAACGGCGTTATCTTTTTGAGGGGCTTCTTTGCCGCCGCGAGTTCCCAGCTCAAGCTTGCTCAGGTGCGAACGGAACCCTTTGCTCCTGCCCATCCGATGTACCAGTTCCTCAATAGACAGGCTGGCCCGCAGCCTGAGCTCCCTGAGCTTCTTGTCCAGTTCCTGAGGGAACTCGAAGGTATCCTCAGTCCGTTTCAACGGTATTCTCCTTTATGCCTTAGTATAGTCCATATTATACAAAGCTGCAAGCCTGAAATCCGTCCTAAGCATACCGGCATCAGAACTTTAGCCGATTCCGGCCTTCTACCCCTCCTGCGCCCCCGGGGCCCTCTCCTAAGGCTCTCCCGAGGGCCTATCCTGAGTCCTTCCCTAAACCTAATCCCGGGGCATTGTCCAAGCCCTTCCCTGGGACCTTTACCAGAACCTTCCCTCCGGCATCTCCTCGGGCCTCCTCTGGGGCATTCTCCAATACCTTCCCCAGGACATATACCGGTGCCTTCCCTGGGACCTTCCCGGATGCCTGTCCCAAGCCCTTTCCTGGGGCCTCTCCCAGGTTCCTCCCCAAGTTCCTCCCTGAGTCCCTCCCCAAGTCCTTTCCTTCGCTGTTTGCTGGGGTTGTGTGTTGCTTGTCCGGTCCGGCTTAGCGCTTGCGCCGGAATGAGACGACCAGCACGAGCAGAGAAACGGCTAGAGCTACGGCGCTCAGGGCCAGCATCAGCCTGCGCAAGAGATTCAACGGCGCGGTCACACTGAGCTCATGGGTTCCGGCCGGACATCTGAGATATATGAAGTGGTCCTTGGTCTCATGGAATCGAACGGGTTTGGTGTCCAGCAGAATTCTCAAGTCCGGATAGTAGCTTAATGCCAGTCTCAGGAAACAGTCATGACTTGCCTGGAGCTTGATGCTTACCTGGTGGTTCTCTACGTTGGACTCAAGAACCGCAAGAGCAGGTTGGCCTGGAAGCGACTCGTAAGCCTGATTTTCAGTGACCGGGATGAAGCTGAGCCGGTTCTTGGCGACATCTATTTCAACCGCACTCAGAAGTCCGTACCAGTCTTCGGCGAAATAAAGGGTTCTTGACCGGTCCAGTTTTTCAGTTGCTGCCGGCTTGATGACATTGCTTGCCAGGACCAGGCTGGCGTGTGTTGAGCCGAAAATCAACGGCGGTTTCCGGTCTGCTTTCAGGAACCGGTCGTCCCAGTCAACTCCCTGTTTGGTGACAACGTAAGCGCCATGCTCATCTGACCCGACCAGTGTCGGCAGGGTTATCAGATGGGAAATACCCAAGAGCGCCAGCGCTTTCAGAGAAGCCGGGTCCAGGTGTCGGCTTGTCGAGTCGCCCAGGTCTGTTGCTACCAGGTTCACCAGCGGATAGACGTAGAGCATCGAGCGCGGGGCAAACTGGTGAAAGGGCGGGCCGAGCGGGCCGGGCAGGTTCCCGAACAGGAAACCGATTGCCGGATAAACGGCGAGCCTCGGGTAGTCGTCAACCCGGTTCTCATGGTTGTACAAGTCCAGAACTTTGTTCGGATTCTTTTGGGAAATCAAGTCATATACTTCTTGCCGCACCGGCAGGAACTTCTCTTTTGTGGAGTAGCGGACCCGCAAAAGATGGGGCAGGCAGTCCAGGCAGATGACCGCAAAGATGCCGAGAAATACCAGGGTTCGTCTGGTGGGAGAAAGGCCCAGCTTCTTGTCCAGCCACGAGTATCCTGAGGAAACCAGCACCGCGCCGAAGAAGACGAAGAACAGCAGGAACCGGACCGGGGGTAGACCTTGAGTGAGTTGAAGCCGTGGAGCAACAAAGGCAAGCACCAGACTCAAACCCAGTCCGACCAGAGCCGGTGCATTATGCATCCTGCGCACCCGGAACAGTAGAATCACGACCACTGACGCAACAATCAGAATGACATTGCTCAATCCGAGATAGATTCCGGCATAGCCGCCCGGCTCAGACCATGGAAAAAGAAGCACTTTCGGGTCCGGCATCGGGACTCTGAACCCCAGTTGCGGGAACAGGAAGCTCTGATACTCAGCCAGAAACGGTATCAGGAAGAACGCGGACAGGGCAACACCAAGCAGGGCTGCTCCGGGAAGCGCAAGCGCGCGGTTTCTTGTTCCTCGGGCCTGAGTCCTGATGCTGAAAAGGAAGGCAATAACAAGGAAAGCTACAGTCAGGCCGGCAAACAGGATGTGTGACACAATCGCCAGACCAAACCATAGCCCAAGCAGCACGCTGTCCCTGAGGTTCGGCTTTTCGGCAACCCTTTCGAAAGCAAGAAACAGCAGCGGCAGGAGCAGGTAAATCAGGGTCTGTGGATAGTTGGCTTCGGTTGCAAAACCCAGCACCCGCCAGGGTATCAGCAGATATACCACCGAGCCGAGCGCCGCGCTGCAGATTCCGCCGGTCCTGTGCTTGAGGTACAGATACATCACCCAGGCTGATATAAGGTGCAGGATGAATAGAAGGATTTTGAGGGCCGGCAGCACGTTGCCGCCTGTTGCCAGGGTCAGCAGGCCTCCGAGAAAGGCGAACAGCGGGCCGTAGAATCGCAGGTGCGGATACCCGGAATAGAACATGAATGAGTAGAAAGGCGATGACCCGTCTTTCAGGGACTGGTAGACCATCTTCTGCCGTGCAAGGTGGGGCCAGACATCGAGCGCGGTCGGGTGACCCGGCGCAAGAAATGCGTAGCCTGAAATCACGGCGGCAAGCGTCAGCATGATGACAGGCACCAGCCATCGGAATGTCGAATGTCGAGTGCCGAATTCCGAATTCTTCATTCATCCTTTTCGTAGTCGGTCGGCACACCGTGTTCCTGCATCGACCAACTTAGTCGGTTCAGTCATACCAGTCAAGCTTTATGAACGCAGCCGCTGGGAAATAAGGGGTTCTCAGTCGAGGACGACTATCCTGCCTGAGACCGAGTTGCGGTCTGTGGTCAGGCGGCAGAAGTACATTCCCGGAGCAACGCGCCGGCCGTTGTTGTCGGTGCAGTTCCAGGTCACGGTTTTCTCACCCGGCCCAACCATGCCGTTTACGAGTGTGCGCACCAGTGAACCGTTGGGGTCATAGATGTTCAGATTCATGCGGGTTGGTTGCGTTACCGGATAGCTGATTCGGGCGAAATCATGTACCGGACTGGGAAGGACATGCAACATCGGGTAAACATGCAGGAGGTTTTCTTCTTTGATGGCATCAGCCGGGGACACGACTGCTCGCTGATTCCAGTTCCGGTTGGTGAAAAAGGGCGAATCGGTCAACCGGTACCATCGCTGGCTGAGATATGGCACTTTGATGAACCCGCCGTGGTCGCGCACTATCGGACCACGGTCAAGCCCAAACGGGTGTTCCTGGCTGTAATAGCTGGTGCTCACCCCGGTCCAGAAATCAATACCCGCGCTGCACACCACCGGCTCAGGCAGGTTAATCCGCTTCCAGCGCATTCCGCCTGCACCGCTGTATGATGCCGACTCCAGCACCCGGCCCGGTTTTGTTCTTGTGCTCTCGCCGTAGACATACACCCTTCCATTCTCGGCCGGGTCCCACTGAAAGAACAGCACCGCTTTGACTGTGCAGTTCACTACCGGCGTATGGCGGACAGCGCCGATGTATTCATAAGCTCCGGTTACTGAGAAACCCACAACCGGGTCGCTGTCCCAGTGCAGGGTTTCCTCGGGATTGCCGGTCCAGGATGGAAAAGGAAAGGGTGCAAGCAGCAATCCGTATACCAGCAGGAACGCATTCACAGACCGATTCTAACCCATGGCACTGACCTGTCAACGAGGCGGCACAACACCGCAGGCCGGGTGAGGGTTCTCACCCGGCCTGTTTAGAGGAGGCCTGTGCAGAGCTACGGCATGAAGTTGAACGTAACGTATACCGTGGCTTCATCGCTTGTCATGTTCGGGAAATTCAATTTCTCAAGCAGCTTGATAATGCCTTTCTCCACGTCGGTGTTCAGTTCGTTCTTGATGGCTTCAGCCTTGCCAATGCTGCCGTCGGCCTGAATCACGAGCTTCAGGACGATTTTGCCTTTCAGTCCGGCCCGAGTCTTGAGCGCAGTGACATAACAGTGCTCGATGTCGGCCAGAGCTCCTTCGATTACCTGCTTGACCATCTGCTCTGACAGGACCTTGCTGACAGTGATGCTTCCAATTTCAACACGGACAGAGGGCCGGGGTTCGGGGGTCGGGGATCGGGGGTCAGACAGAAGGTCGGTCTCTTCATCCGCGCACGATATTTCGGCACTAATCATCGGCGCCTGGCAGAGCGACTTGCGCATTGCGCGTCCACCTCCAAGACCGCGCGTCGCATAGCCACCGACCGCGTAGTCGGAAACGCCCTGCGGCAACGGCAGTGGCTGCTTGACCACTTCGGTCCGACCGTCGCTGCGCACCCGCGAGTCAATTGCCACAAAGGATGTGTACTGGGTCAGCAGGTTGTATTTCAGGCCGAGGTCAGTGACTTCTTTGACCCGTTTGTCATCCGGCCGCAGGTTGTTGTAGTCATTCAGTATCTGAATCCGGTGCCGGGCCCACAGGTAACGCAAGGCCGAGTTGGTCTTTTTCGGCTTGTACCTGGCAACCTCAAGCGTCTGCTCGTACTTGCCCCGGCCCGAGTATCCGCGCACCGTTACTCTGCCTTTTGGTGTACCGCGCCATTTGCCGAAGATGATTATGGGCCGTTCGGCCAGCACATCAGGAATCGAAAGCGGCTCAACGTCGTAAACCGCAAACCCGCTGAAATCCGCCTTGATTTGAGTGAGCACGGGCGACTGGATGTAGTTGCGAAACTTGTCGGCCTGGGCCGCGGCTTCGTCCGGCTTGGTGATAACAAACGGTTCGCCCATTCCGACATGGGCCATACCTTCGATGATATGCCGGTTTACACTCGACCCGATGCCGAACGCAAACATATTCGCCTTGCCCAGGTTGTTGCGAATCAGGTCGAAAGCTTCGGCCTCAACATGAACATAGCCGTCGGTTGCAATAACCACAGTCCTGGATATACCTTCGTTTCTCGGCAAAGCCAGGGCCCGTTTCAAGGCCGGGAGCAGTTCAGTCGCTCCACCGCCTTGCTGTTCGTCAATCAGTTGCACGGCCCGGGCAATGTTCTTCTGGGACGCGGGCAAAGACTTCTCAGCCATCACCGAGTTCCCGCCCGCAAACAGAAGGACGTTGAACTTGTCGGTCGAACGCAGATTCGTAATCAGGTCACGGAGCAGCTTCTTGGAAATATCGAGCGGGAAACCGTGCATCGAGCCGGAGACATCGACAATGAATATGTACTCGCGCGGAGGAATCTGGTCCAGGGCTACCCGCTTGGGCGGCTGAATCATCGTCAGGAAGAAATTCTCATCCTTACCCTCATAGAGCAGGAGCCCGGACTCGACCTTGCCGCCCGCCAGCCGGTAGTGCAGGATGAAATCCCGGTTCCCGCCGTCCCGCTCAGAGGCGTCGAGCCGGCAGGTCGCCGCGCTCAGCCCGTCGAAACTGATGTTGGTCTTGTGCGATGTGCAGCTCATGTCCTGGATCGGCAGACCGGCCACCAGGTTCAGGGTGATATCAAACTCGTACAGCGGCGCTTCGCCCTGGTGGGTATACGGATTCTCCACCCACTTCCCGGTGTCCGGCGCGCCCTTGGACGGCGCGTCCGAATAGCGCGGGCCGACCACGGTCGGGTATGCGAACTCGTACACCCCGTCGGTCGGCACCAGCAGTTCGGTGTATGACAACTCCACCTTGATGGTATCACCCGGCATGATATTCGCGACGTTCATCTGGAACACGTTCGGCCGCTGCTGCTCGAGCAGGGACGCGCTTTGCCCCCGATCACGCGCGGCTTCGTAGTCCTGCCGCGCCTGCTCCCGTTCCCTGACATCGGCCACAATCACACGGTCCCCGATTGTCATCTTCATCCCGTACACCGCGGCCCGGGTCGAAGCAGGGAAGATATAGATTGCCTCAATCGGTTTCTTGCCGTCGTTCTTGTAGGTCTGCACGACCCGGACGTCGGCAATCACGCCCGCGACGTCCACCTCCGCGACCGTGGACAGCAACGGCAGCCGGTCGACCGTCGGGTCGTCGCTCTTCACCATGAAATAGGGCGAGAGCGTCTTGTCTTCCGCTTTGCCTTCGGACTGGGCCATGACGACTCCGACCAAGACCAGGAGCACCAACACGGACATCAGCTTCCTGAGATTCATACGTTACCTCCCATATGCTCAAAGATACGCCGCTCCCGGCCCGGATATTCCGCCGCGCAGGGGGACATGACCCAATCCCGTCCTCGGCATTGGGACCGTGTCCCCGGCTGCGTGCACGCTCGGGGCAGAATCCCGGATCGTGTCCCTGACGGTAGTGTCTCAGTTTCCGGTCTTGGGGTGCGGAAGGTTGCTTGACTCGTAGAGAGGGCCGTCCTATGCTCTATTCATGCGGAAGCCCACCCGGAAATACCCACGTGACCCGAACCAACGCGCGAAGGCCGTTGTCGAACTGGCTACCGGCGGTGACGAACCTCTAGATTGCCAGCAGGCAACCAAACGTGGGCACAGCGGTGGCGTCAAGGGCGGTCTGGCGCGGGCGGCGCGTCTTTCCCCCGAACGACGGCGAGAAATAGCTAGGTACGCTGCGCGGTGCCGGTGGCGTAACGCAAGGAAGACCCAGCAGAACGACGAGGCTTCGCGCCAGCACCGTTCGACCTGAGTCCCTTCAGCAGTTCCGCCTCCTCCAAGTCCGCTCTGAAGTCAAACACGATTTCGATCTGTTCTCCCGGATTGTAGTTCTCGTTGTAGCTATCGGCATCGCTCTTCAGCTGTAGGCAGTCGCCCATAATCCCCTGCCGTCTCTGCCGGAGGGCGATGTTCATGAGCCTTCGGTGGTTCGGAACCGACGTGTCACGCATGCCCACCCAAAGGGTCAGCTGTTTACCTTTGTCAGTCACTGTCGCGGCATGCTTGGCCCGGACTCTCCGACCCTGCGGGTCTGTTATGTACTCCTCACGCATTGCGCGGCCGATCTGAACGGCAAGGTACGCCAGAGCAGAGTAGTTCTGCGGCGTCCAGCGGTCGCTCCGCACGGCCCATTCGGCAATGGCGTGAGTCGAGGCGGGCCAAGGCTCGCCCACAACTCTGTACCTGGCCACTAGCTGCTGTAGTCCTTCCTTGTTGACCTTTGACATTTCAGGTCCTCCTATGATAGGTTCGCTGGCAATCCACACCCCCACCCGTCAGTTAGGGCTGAAGGGGTTATGACTCCTCGGATTCTTACGAGCATCTCGCGGTTATGCGTGTATGGGACTTCTCCGCGATAGTGGAGCTGTCCGACCGCTATACCGGGATGCACCTGCATACGGGCGGCGAAAGCCTCTATGCGCAACTTCGAGTAGAAGGGACCGACACGCGCCACGAAACTGTCGAGTTCCGCCTTTGGTATCAGAAAGTCCGCGGCAAGCTGATCCGCCGTTCTCTCTGATTGTGGCCTAGTGTCGTCTACCCGCGGTCGTTCGGTGACAAGGTCTAGGTCCAAAGACACGTTACCGCTTCCACCTGAGGTCCCGCGCTGTATGTGTCCGAGTATCTCATGCATCAGTGTGAACCAGAACCAGTCGATGCGGTCGAACCGCATTGACAGAGCGACAACCGGCGACCTGCTGTTTAGCCAAAAGCACGCCCCATCAATGCGGGTGCGCGGCAGAGGTTCCACGATCAGAAAGCGAATGCCAGCCTCTGCCAAGATGCGCGGTACACGACGGACCTCCTCGGCGTGGGGCAGGAGCGCCCGCAGGTGCTCTAGTCCGCGCTTCAGACCGGCCTTTGTGAAAGGGGCTGCCTGTGTAGCTGCCGCAAGGTGCTTTGCTCTAGATAGCCATGCTATCTGTGCCGGGGTGCGCGTAGCGTATGACGTGGGTTGCCTAGCTGCAGTCTTCATCGGTTCTTCGCTCAAGCTCTTGATGCCCAGGAAATCAAGTAGTCGGCGTTCCAGTACGTCCACATCGCGGGAGTCCTCAATCCAATTCCGTCTGACCATGTCCCGTATCGGGGCTTTGGCGTAGATCGCCGCCCTGCGTGCGACGCTTGGGTCGCACTCACTCCTGAGTGATAGTCGGTATGCAGCCTCCAGGTTCAGCCAAAGCTGAGCGCTTGTGCCAAAAGCGCTGCCCAGCCCCTTTGCCGTATCAGGCGTAACCCCTACGCGACCAGAGATGACACTGCTCACTACGGACGGGTGGCGACCGAGGATGGCCGCCAAATCCTCCTGCGTCCATCCCCGTTCCTTCAGCTCATCCAAGATGAACTCGCCGGGGGCAAACTCTTCCGCAGTCTTCTTCTTTCTCATTCGCCTTCTCCTGTTGTCTGTTACTCTTGCCACCTAGTGGTAATCCTCAATACTCACAATCGTTACCTGTTTCCCTGAAGTGCCCTGACCGAGCTCCACTACCAACCTGAACTGATCGTTGAGGCGCATCGAGTACTGGTGCTTCCTCTTGCCCTTGAGCTTCTCGAAGCGTAACGACCTGAAGCTACGGAAGTCTCGCTCATCGACAGCACTCCTTATGAAACGCATGGTCTTGCGGAATGCTCGAACGACCGCATCGTCACGACCCGTTGCGCAACCGGACCCTGACTCCAGCTGACGCAAGTCGTCGTGCGCAAATTGGACTTCCATGCTGTATGACCAATTGTACAGGACGTCCCCTGAATGTCAAGGGAAGAATTCAAGGTTCCAGAACTCAGAATCCTAGACTGCCAAACTGAACTTTATGCTTGACAAGGAGGGTGGGGCGTGTTATGGTGGGTCGATGAACCGGTTACCGCTCTCTGCTCGCGCCCAGATAGTCGTTCTGCTCTGTGAGGGCAATAGCCTGCGTGCCACCTCGCGGCTGGCGGACGTCAGCATCAACACCGTTACGAAACTGCTGGTCGATGTCGGGACGGCGTGCCAGGAGTACCACGACAAACACGTGCGCGGCGTCGTGTCGAAGCGCATCCAGTGTGACGAGATATGGTCCTTTGTCTACGCTAAGCAGAAGAACATCCCGTCCCGCCCAGGCGGTACCAAAGGCGTCGGTGACGTGTGGACGTGGGTCGCGCTGGACGTGGACTCCAAGCTGGTCGTCTCGTGGCTCGTAGGGGGTCGTAACGCCGGATGTGCCAGGGCTTTCATGGAGGATGTTGCTGACCGTCTGTCAAGCCGGGTCCAACTCACCACAGACGGCTACAATGTCTACTTGGACGCAGTTGATTGGGCGTTCCCTGGCGGCGTAGACTATGCACAGCTGGTGAAGCTGTATGGTGAAGACCCCAAGAGTGAGCGGCGTTACAGCCCAGTCATCTGCAACGGGACGCACAAGACGGTCAGGACCGGAAATCCCGACAAAAGGCACGTTTCAACGAGCTACGTCGAGCGCCAGAACCTCACGATGCGGATGCACATGCGCCGGTTCACGCGATTGACCAACGCGTTCTCAAAGAGGGTCGAGAACCACGCGTATGCGGTTGCGCTGCACTTCATTTACTACAACTTCGTGCGGATGCACAAGACGCTACGGGCAAGTCCAGCGATGGAAGCGGGGATAAGCAGGACCCTGTGGAGCGTTGAGGAATTGGCCCGGCTTGCCGACTGAAACTGAGACACCACCTCCCTGACCCCTCGCGTTGACACTGTCCCGGCCTGAACTTACACTTTCCCTGAGACTCTGTGCCTGCACCGACTGACGATAACCGGAGGAACTCTTGAAGCGTTTCGGTCTTCTTCTGTCTGTGGGATTCCTGCTCGCGCTTGCGGCCCCGGCATTCGGCTTCATCTGGCCGATACTGCCCAATGATTCGGTCCAGCCGCTGGGCAACAACTGGGGGAACTACCAGAACTACGGCAGCGGCGGTTCGAGCGGATACTTCCACAACGGAATCGACATCATCACTCCATCCCGCCATTACGCGCCCGTGGCCGCGGTCGCGCACGGCTGGGTCAAAGGCTGGGGAACCATCTCGGCCGGTCTGCACTGGCGGTTGGCGATATCCGACTCGGGCATGGCCTTCACCGGCCGGGCTCCGGGCTGGCTTTATGCCCACATTGACCCGAACCGGTCGCACAAGGAACTGGGCGATGAAGTTTATGAAGGCGACACTATCGGTTATCTGTGTTACTGGCCGGTCCAGGGATTTGACCACATCCATTTCGCCCGGATTTCTGATACCGGCGCGACCTGGCAGCGGTTCCCGAATTACACCTGGTGGTTTATCGAGAATCCGCTTCTGACTCTGGAACCGTCGAACGACTTGGTTGCCCCGGTATTCGAAAACGCCTGTTCAAGTCGGAAGTTCGCGTTCTGCAACGACAACTCCAGCACCTATCAGTCTCACACCGCTCTGGAGGGCGACGTTGACATCATTGCCAGGATTTATGACAAGACCGGGTTCACAACCGGGAACTCGGAATGGGATAAGCTCGCGCCGTTCCGGATAGACCACATGATAAGGCGGGCCGACGGGCTCGTTGTGCGGCCCTGGAACCTGTCGTTTGAGTTGTACCACACCCTGATAAGCAACCTAGTGTCGGTCGTGTTCAAGGAAGA
>JAUWNN010000018.1 GCA_030612625.1 Caldifarciminota bacterium | reverse complement strand
GCATGACCGCTTGGTGCAAGTATTTCGATTGCGGCGGCGTCAATCACCGGTTTAACGATGACTGCGCCTGCAACGATATTGTTTCCAGGGATTTCGTCGCCGGCCAGCATTGTTGAACAGCGGACTGCGTGCAGTCCAACCGGTGAGGCAGTCCAGTCACGGAACGTGACTGCAGTATCCTGGCCCGGGGCCAGGCTCACGACCACAGTATCGGTATATAGTGAGCCGATTTTCAGTCTGACCGGGATTGACTCAACATTGGTTCCGGTATTGGCGACACTGCAGACCGGGGCTATGACCAAGCCGGAGTCAATCGTGCCACTTGGGGCGACGATGCTGATTGCCGAAGCATCAATGCGGCCGACTACAGTGACCGAATCAAGGAGCGCGTCATTGGTATTGCAGGTGTCGCCGGCGAGCATTGTAGAGCAGCGGACCGCGTGAGTGCCGAGCGGCATGGCGTTCCAGTCAGGGAATGAAACGGTCATTGCCTGGAACGGCTGGATGAAGGCCTGGACTGTTTCGGCATAAACGGTGCCGATGTGCATCCTGACCGGGATGTTATTCCCGGTCGGGCTCAGGTTGGCCACCAGGACTTGCGGGGTGATGACATTATTAGAGTCAACTTCTCCGGCTGGGGCTAGTATTGTGACCGAAGCGGCGTCCAGTTCTGCGTAGCCTGGCGGGTTGTTGTCTGGGGCGCGGCCGAATAATGCATGATGCATACTCAGGCTGTGACCTATGCTGCCACTTATGGGTATGTCGGTTCGGTTGGTGTTTGAGAAACCTGAGCTTGAGCCCCAGAAAATATGGAGCATTCCTTCTGATGCAGTCAGCACGTCGAGCCAAGTGTCGCTGTTGAGGTCGCGGACCAGACCGGTCCGGCTCGGCCCTGAGACTGTCAGCCAGGTTGTGTCACCTGGGGGCAGATCTGGACCGGTTCCCCAATAGATGATGACATGACCGGAATGCCGGTCCGAAAGAACTAATTCGTCCAGGCCGTCCGAGTTCAGGTCAATGAAGACTGTGTTGGAGTTGTAGAAGCTTTCAGAAGACAGAGACTGGTGTGATGGTGCAGGCGGCAGAGATGATGATATTACTGCGGACTGGGGCTGAGCACAAACGGCAGCCCAAAGAAATACTATGATAGCTTGCAACTTTTTTCCCTTCCCAGACTAGAATTATACCGAAAGTAAAAGGGATGTCAAATTAGTTCTTGGCCCGGTTTTGAATCGGACTTGGCCGGCGTTACTCTCCTCAAACCAGGCCGAAGTGCTAACTCCGGGCACTACGACTGCTGTGTTCCGGCTGCAGGGGGCCGGTTCAGTTCCCCGGATTTCTCCATATCCTTGAACAACTGAACTACAACACGCCCAGTGACCGAAATAGAGCCACGAAGCCACGAAGAACACGAAACGGAGAAGCAGCATAGAAAAAGGGGGCCAGGATTCCAGGGTCAAAGGTCAAGGGTTCAAGGGGTCAAGGGACCGCACCCTGGAAGTCTAGAATCTTAGTGCCTGATTGCGTAAATTAGTGATACTCGCTTTCTCTGCGGCGATTCCGTCTCCACTCCCTCGCCCCGCCTGAGGGGAGAGGGTTGGGGTGAGGGGTTCCTGCTGCGCATAGAGCACCGGCCTATGTCAATCATTACTGCAAGTATGCACTAGAACCCTTTTTCTAACCCTTGAACCTTCTTCTATTCATCTTTCGTGGATTGGACGGCGCGTTGCGCCGGGCCGGACAAAAATGGAAATCCCTTTTCATTTCGAAGTCTGCCGCGTAGCGGCATCCTTCTTTCGTGGTCAATCCTATATCGTTTTTTCGGGCATTGCCTTGATGTTGTATCCATCTATTCTGGCTGCAACCTTTTCGGGAGACTGCTTTGTCAGGGCGGCCACTCGGCGCCGGCCTTCTTTCTCGGCAACTGCCGGCTGAGAGGTGTATGAGTTCAGGATGTCAGCGATGTCAGCAAAGCCGGCCTGGCAGGCACGCAGAAAGTCGGCAATCAGGGCGATAGTCGGGTATTTGAGTCGGGCTCGTTCCAGCCTTGCGACTCAGTTCCGCATCGTGGGCCCGCACCGGCCCATCAACTCGGCCAGTTCCTGCTGGGTCAGGCTGGCTTGCTTGCGCAACTCGCGCAGCCGCTTTCCCAGCTCAGGGGGAAAAGCAAAGGTCTCTCCGGTTCGGTTTTCCGGGCGCTCTGAGCATCAGGAAATGATACAATACTGTTACATTTATTGCAAGGCTGGATTTCGGCCTAAGCCTTGAATCCTCGGACACTTCGCCCATTGCTTCTGATTTCCCCTCCCCAACCCCCCAGGTCATAACGCTTGGCAAAGCGACCGGCAAAGCGACTGGCAAAGCGACTGGCAAAGCGACTGGTAGAGCGATTGGTAAAGCGACTGGCAAAGCGACCGGCACAGCGACCGGCACAACGATTGGTACAACGTTCGGCACAACCGTTGCTGCAACGATTGGCACAATGCGCGGCACGATGCTTGACACAATCCTCGGCACAACCTTTGGCACAATCTTTGGCACAGCGATTGGCACAACGTTCGGCACAACGACTGGCACAACGTTCGGCACAACGACTGGCACGACGTTCGGCACACCGGTCAACACATCACTTGTCATATCGTTCATACTGGCGGCCGTCAGGAGGTTCGTATTGATTCTCGACCCATTATCCCAAGGCCATCCCAAGAACCGGAATAGAGCCACAAATGACGCATTATACGCGTTACGCCGGAGGCCGGCGTTGAACGTCATGCGTCGTGCATCATGCGTTGTGCGTCCTGAACTACTGCTCGATAATCCTGAATTCGGTGCGGCGATTCTTTGCCATTCCTTGTTCGGTTTCGTTTGAGGTTATTGGCTGGGTGTCGGCATAGCCACGGGCGATGAGCCGCTCGGCCACGATTCCGAGATTGTCAATCAGGTATTTCCGGACCGCTTCAGCCCGGGCTTCAGACAGCTTCCAGTTTGACGGGAATTCCGAGGTATGAATTTCACGCAGGTCGGTATGGCCAGCCAGCTCAACAACAATGCCTGGGTTCTCCAGGAGGATTCGGCCGGCCCGGTCCAGAGCTGACTTGAACTCGGTCAGGATGTCCGCTTTGCCGGTTTCGAAGTTGATGCCCTGAAGTACAATGGTCTGACGCCGTTTGACAAGGTAGAATTCCTTTTCAATCACTACGTCCGGTTCCACCTTCATAGTGCAGGATTGCGGGACGTAATCATCGGTTGGGCCGATTACTTCAATAACGTAGCTGCCGGTCGGCAGTCCCTTTAGTGCGAAGCTGCCGTAGTCCGGGTCGACTGTCTGCTCGCCATAGACCGGGCCCTGGTAGCTGACTGTTCCGCCAATCGGTTTCTTGGTCGCAGCATCGTAGAGCACACCCCAGATACTTCCGTGCTTCAGTCTGGTCAGGGTGATTGTCGCATACTGTTTCCGGTCCCCGAGAATCTGCATGGTGTCAACCCGCGGTATGTATCCTTTGCTGCTGGTTCTGATGATAAGTTTTCCGGGCAGGAGTTCTTTTAGTTTCAGCTTGCCGGCCCGGTCGGTTTCGCTTGTGAAGTTGCGGATACCGGTGAATGTCAGATTGGCCCAGAGCGGACGTCTCATTTCGGCATCGAGGACTTTGATATCAAGCGAGCCCGAACCTTTGCGTCTGACCTTGAGTTTGATTCCAACGCGGTGGGTAATGCCCAGTTTCCCATAGGGGATGAAGCAGTAGTCAACCCCGAAGTTGCCCAGCATGATACCCAGGCCAGCGGTCAGACCGCTGAAAAACCCGAGTGTTGTCAGGTCGGCCGGTCCGGTCCGGTATCCCAGTCGCAGGGCGAGCGCGTCGAGTGGTGCGTATTCCAGACCGGCCCGGACATTGATGGAATTGTCGAAGGGGTAGACTGCGTCGAGCGAGGTATTGAACTCGGATTGCCGGAAATGCACGCCCAGACCGACCTCAGTCGGCAGCATTTCCCAGTCTGCGCCGTAGTACATCGCCCCAAGATTGCGGGCCGATACGCCGAACCCGAGGAACGGCAAAGGCCGGCCCAGGAAACCCAGGTCCAGGGCTCCGCCATAACCGGCCATGGTGTGCAGGCTCTGGTAGAACCCTTTAAGCCCGAATCCCAGGTTCCAGTCCGACGCAATTCGAGCCCCATATCCGAGAGAAGCAATGCCGTTCCAGGTGCTGAATGTGCCGTAGGAATTGTTGTTGTTGTCCCAGTATTCGATACCCGGTTCACCGCTGTAGACCAGACCGATGCCCAGAGCACCCGGACCGAGCGGAAGCGCGGTGTGAAACAGCTCATCCTTGATGTCGGCAAACCACTGGTGATGGGACAGGGCAAGATGGTAGTCAGCCAGTTGGCCCAGGCCGGCAGGGTTCCAGTAGATTGCGCTGGCATCATCGGCCAGGCTGATGTAAGCTTCGCCCATTGCCGCGGCACGCGGACCTTGACCCACCCTTAGCAAAGGCAGGACCGAAGTGCCGGGTTCCCCGAAACCGAAGACGGCTGTCATGGTGACCAAGGCGATTATGCTCATGGGCTACTTTCTTGTTACGACCAGCTTCTTTGCGATGCGGTCGGTTTTGCCCTGATGGGTGTATTCAAGCACATATTGATAGGTGCCCGGTGCGACAAGCTGGCCAAAGTCATTGGTCGCTGTCCATTTGACCAGATGGACTTTGGCACTTCTGGGCTCATTCTCAAGCAGTTGCCGGATGCGCTCGCCGACCCGGTTGTAGATTGTGAGACTGGCCTTGCCTTTGTCGGGCAGACCGATTACAAAGGTGGTGCGGTTTTCCAAGGGATTCGGGAAGTTGTGGATTTCCAGATTCGGGGCAAGGCCCAGGGTAAGCCATGCACTGTCCTTGACTAGAGAGTCGTTGCCGGCAAATCCACGGATAAGGAAGATGAATGCGTCCGGGAGGAGCGAGCTGGTGTCGCCGGCAAGGCTTTTTGGAGCCTCAACACGCAGGTTGAAATAGTGCTTGGGGCCCGGGGAAACGAATCCCAGGTCAGGAAGGCCGTCGTTGTCAGTGTCAGGCAACAGGTCGGCATTGTTTGCGTCATAGAGCTGGGTGCTCCACCGGACCGGTGCATCTACCCGCGGTATTTCAACAACAGCACCGGTGTCGCCTTCGAGTTGCGCGTAGAACTCAAAGCTCCTTGTTTCGCCGACGTGCATCGTGTCGGATTTGTCCCGTTCGATGTAGAGGAGGAGGGGTTTCATTACAGCTATCGTAATGGCCAGCTTGTCATTGGTCGGGTTGGTATCGTTGGCAAGCATTGTGGAGCAGCTCACTGTGAATGAGCCTGGAAAGGCTACCCACGGTGGGAAGGACAGTTCGACCGCAGAATTCGCCGCCACTGAAGGCACGGTTATGACTTCGCTATACAACTGGCCGATTCTGAACCTGACATCAAAGTATCTCTCAGTGACAGTCCCGAAGTTGCGGATAAAAGCGCGGGGCCGGACCGTGTCACCGGCCGGCACGAGCGGCTCGGGTTCAAAGATTTCGACAGTGCCGACATCGTGCAAAGGTTGCGGGTTTATTGTGACCGTGGTGGTCGCAGTATCGTTTGCCGGGTTTTCATCACCGGCCAGGCTGGTATGACAGATAACCGGGTGTGTACCAACCGGTGAAGCGGTCCAGACCGGGAACGAGACCGTATCGGATATACCTGCGGGCAGAGTTTCCTGTACTGTTTCTGTGTAGGTACTGCCAATCCGCATTGTGACCGGAAAAACGGCATTGACCGTGCCATGGTTGCGGACGAGCGCTTGAGGGATGTGGACCGTGCCGGAATCAACTATCCCAGTTGGTGAGACAATCCTGATCACCCCAACATCGCGGTTGGCCCCGGGCCCGTAGTCCACCCGGACTTCAAACAGCATTGGCAGGACTGCCGGTGTCTCATAGCGGAATGCTGCCCGGTACTGGATGTAGCGGGAGGCAAGCGTGTCCGGTATCGAGTCGCCGTTACCCAGCGCCAACCAGCCGCTCCAGCTCGAGTCGGGCTCCGCTGTATCACCGGTGCGAATCGCCATCTCAATTGAGGAACTACTAGGTGTTGTATCGTCCCAGGAAATGGTCTGCCAGGTGGTTGCTGACTCGGCATCGAATACCGAAGAAACATACTCCTCACGATAGGTCCGGTCGTAAACATTGCCCGGTTCACGGTGGACTCCATGGTGGGCATCGTTACATGGCAGCGTGTCACAGCTATTCCAGCTTGGCCCCCATAGTGCAACGCTATGTGTAGAAAGGTTATCAACAAAGATGTCAACGTAGCCATCACGGTTGAAGTCTGCTACTGTCCCACCCGTAGCATTCAGGACGAGAGGGCCTGCCTCTTGAGTATGCGAATCGGCGAAGTAAGGTGAAGCGCCGGTGTTGAGGTAGATAATCGGTTTACGCCAGGGGCCGCCTAAGGCACCATTACCTCGGAAGAAGATTAGGTCGAGCCACCCATCTTCGTTGAAGTCATAGGCCGCGCTGCCGCCGCAGGATTTCTCGGGCCGGATGATAGTCCGGCGGGTCGTACTGAAACCGTTTTCAGAACCGAAGTAGATGTAGGATTCACTGACGACATTGAAACCCGTGTACACGACATCCAGCCAATCGTTGTTATCCAGGTCTGCGAATGTAATTCCGTGCGGACCCCAGGTCATTGCACCAAGGTAATCAAGCCACTCAATCCGGTAGGACCTATTTGGGCCGAAGTATATGATCGGCTGCCTTGTATTGTCGGCGATGCAACACACCGCAAGGTCGAGGTGGCCGTCCTTATCCAGGTCCGCCACAACCGACTGGTGTCCTAATGCTGAACCGATAGGG
Source organism: Caldifarciminota bacterium (assembly GCA_030612625.1). GTDB lineage: Bacteria > Hydrothermota > Tepidihabitantia > Tepidihabitantales > Tepidihabitantaceae > UBA3079. Next base: position 15,650 of record JAUWNN010000018.1, on the reverse strand, counting down.
ATTTCCAGGGCGCGGCTGACCGAGTAGCCTGTGGCACTACCCCAGTAAATCGTGACATTCGCAGGACACTCGCCAGCAAAAACCAGGTCAAGGTACCCGTCCCTGTCCAAGTCAGATGTGGTTATTGCCTCGGCCGTATTAGTCGGCAAGCCGGTTGTGTCAATCGGTGATGGTCCTGAATTAGAACCCCAGTAAATCACGCCGACATCGGTGTGCCAAGCGGCATGAATCAGCTCCACGTCACCGTCGCAATCCAGGTCAGCCATATCGCATTCACCGCCTGACCCGGAAGGAAGTAGACGACTTCGACTGACCGAAAAGCCCGAAGAATCGCCGAAATAGACAGTTGCGTGCGGACCGCCCATGTCGGCGCAAACCATGTCGATGTAACCGTCGTCATCCAAGTCGAAACGCGGGGCGAACTCGACCGTTCCACCATCGCGATATGAAGCGTAGAGATTGCTTTCGTGGGTGCCATCACTGAAATCCTGCTGTGTTGTTTCTACCCAGGTGGCAGCCAGTATGCAAACAGGGATGAGTAGTATTCCAGACAACATATGCCTTCTTGCTGAAGATAGGCCAGAAAACGCCGGTGTCAAGGCAGGGGGCATCCTGGTGATAGCTCGGATCTGGCCGCTTTACAGGCACTGGCCTTTGTGTTACCTTATATGCTGATGTGCGAGGATGCATAGTGCAGAATGAGGACATATTTCAGGTCGCGGCTCCGCTGTGGTGGCGGTTCGGACCAGTCGGTCAGTTCGTTTGGCAACAACTATGACCAAGCCCAGTATCGGTTTGATTAGTGACCTGCCCTGGAGTGAGGGAATAGGCAGATACGGAGTCCATCTGCAGCGACTGCTGGACCGGGCTTTCGAAATCAAGCTTATCTACTTCAACTACCAGGAGCGTCGCCTGGAGGTGACAAGCAACAGAGAAACGCGAACAGTGGCGGGAACCGCACGTTTGCCGGTAATAGACAATAAACCATGGTTTTGGCAAAGGCTGAGAAGGACTATTCCCCAATGCGACCTCATGCACATAATCAGCCAGAATCTGTCTTTCCTGGTTCCAAGAGACGGCAATGCACTGGTCACCTGCCATGACATCGCTCCGCTTTTCGTTCCAGGCAAACCTTGGGTCAAATGGGCCAGGCGATGGCTCTATTCCGGGTTGCCTCGCGCAAGAGCGGTCATGGCGGACTCGAGAGCGACTGCTACGGACCTCATACAGACCTACCGCATGCCTGCTGACAGAATTCGGGTTATCCCGCTGGGCGTGGACAGGTCTTTGTTTCGGCCGATGGATAAGGAGGAGTGTCGCAGACGGTTGGGATTGCCACTTGCGAGCAGGGTGGTTCTGAACGTAGGCATCGACAAGTGGCGCAAGAACATCGCCGGTCTTGTGCGGGCGATGGGGCTACTGATAGCGCGAATCCCTGAGGTGCTCCTTATCCGAATTGGCAGACCTTCAAAAAAGACTCGCGAGTTAATTCGCGTCTTAGGTCTGGACCGGAACGTCAAGCACGTAGGCTCCTGTTCGGATGAAGACTTGAACCACTTCTACAATGCAGCCGACGTTTTCGTCTTTCCCTCTTTCTATGAAGGATTTGGACTTCCCCCGCTGGAAGCAATGGCCTGCGGAACACCAGTTGTGAGTTCCAATCGGACTTCTCTGCCTGAGGTTGTGGGCGAGGCTGGAATCCTGATTGACCCGGAAGACGTTTCTGCTCTGGCCAAACGAATCGAACAGGTGCTGGCTGACCGGAGACTGGCCCGAGAGCTATCGGAGCGCGGTCTGGCTCACGTCGCGCAGTTCAGCTGGGAGAATACTGCAAACGCCACGGCTGAGGTGTATCGCAGCGTCCTTTCCGGGTAGAATCATTCTGTTCCGAGGCAAGCAGCGATTTCTGTTCGGCGAGCCATTTCAGGCACCAGAGTGCAGCCGGGTGTGGCAGTGAGGGTCGGTGCTAGGCCCCGGGGGTCTGTATTATTCTCTTTCGGCGGCGTCGCCGGAGGACTGAAACGACAGATATCGAGGCCAGGAAAAGGACAGCAACCATTGAGATGAGTACGCCCAGCCGGTAGTAGCGGGACTGATGTCGGAATACCACTTCGTGAGCCCCGGGTCCCAGCGGTACTGCCCTTAACGTATGGAATGTCTGCAGGATGGGAATGGGTTGTCCGTCAACGTGCGCCTTCCAGGCCGGGTGGTAGTTTTCGCTCAGTATCAATAGCCCGGAACCGGTCATCTCGGCTTGGACAGTGATGCGGTTAGCATCGTACTCAGTGACCCTGGCGGTGCCGACCGCGGAATCATGAGTCGGTCTGAGACCAGGGCTCTCATACAGCAGCGCGGTGCCGGCAGGGTCGAAGTCGCTGCGCATGAGCTGGCTGATGATTTCTTCCTTCGTACCTGCAATCTGGTAGTTGGGGACGACAAAGGCGCGCGGCAGGGCAGTCTTGTTATGGTAGACAGTGTACTTGCGGCCGATGAATGCCGGCTCGAAATCGGACCTGGCAAAGTAGGTCCGGAGCTGCTGGATGACCCGCCGGCTCTGTTCATCATACTGGGAGGCATCCTCAGGCAGGGTGAGGCTGATGACATATTTGATATTCAGGAGGTTCATGAAGTTCGGGTTGGCCAGATTCCCGGTCTGGAACATGACGCTGGACCCGGCGCCGATGAAGTCCTGGTAGCTCTGTAACGGGTTGGGCATCTGGCCTCCGGTGCTTTGGATTCCATGCAACATGAGAATGCCGTTTTCAGAACGTTCGTAATTCATCGGCAGGACCCGGTACAGAGAAGTATCGGATTTGAGGAAGTTCACCACTTCGTCCGGAGCGAAGTACTCGGCCGGCGGTGTTACGCCGCGGACATAACCCTTGGATTCGTTCCAGAGGTTGAGTGATACGCCGACATCCAGGGTCATCACAACTGCTGCGATTGCGCCGAATGCAATTGTGCTCAGGCGACGTCTGGTGACAAGGTAGAGCAGGGCCAGTCCGATGACCGAGAACAGGGAGGCAAGCAACAAGCCGGTTACAATGCCGGGGTAGTTGGCATTGAGTGCCGCCATTTTCTGAGGAGTCTGGTTAGTGGCTGACTTGAGTAGCGAGATTATCGGCCCTTTGGCAACAACGAAGAGCAGGAGCAGGACTATGGGAATGAGGCCGGCAATCAGGACTCCGCGCAGGCGTCCTTCTTTCTTTTTCTCTTTCATCTCATCCAGAATGTGATTCAGGCCGATGCCAAGCAGTACGGCGATGGAGAAGGAGGCAAGGAAGAAAATCATTCCCGGCCCGCGGATTTTGCTGATACCGGGAAGCAGGTGATAAGGAAGGCGGTAGAAAGGTGTGTTGCCGCCCCAGGCCATCAGCAGGGTGACGACAAAGGCTATGGAGAAGAACTTCACGTGACGGTTCTTCCAACACCTGACTATGGCCAAGAGAGCAAACAGCAGCGGCAGGATGCCCAGGTACTCGCTGTGGAGCTTGAACGGGTTCTTGCTCCAGTAGTGCTGGAGTCCGCCCGAGAATCTCGGGGTGATGAGGTCCAGGGTTTCAATGATGGGCATTGACCATGAGGTAGCATACGCATAGCCCCTTTCCTGGCCTCGGGCGGCAAAAGGCATGTTGCCGTAGACAGGCAGGTACTGGATTGCGGACAGTGCGAAAGCAAAGGCCATTCCTATGGCGAAGTAGACGGCCAACCTTATTGCTATACCGGCAGAGCGTTCCTGGCGGATGGTCCTTATCCACTGGAACAGGAAATATGCGAGAAGAATGAGCCCGGTGTAATAGACCTTCTGGAGGTGGCCTGAAAGGAGTTGGAGCGCCACCATCAGGCCGCAGAGAAGAAAGTGCAGGAACTGGCGTCGAATGATTCCTCTGTGCAGGAAGAATAACGCCAGCGGCATGAGTGAGGTGCCGATCAGACGGCCGTCGTGGCCGGCATAGGCCAGGGTCAGCAAGCTTCCGGCGAACATATAGGCGATGCCGCCCAATGCGGCCGGAACTACCTTGAGCTTGAGTTCCTTTAGAAAGAGGTAAGTGCCGAGGCCGGCCAGGAAGACCTGCAGAAAGAAGGTCCAGGCCCATACCACATGCACCGGCAGGAACAGACGCAAGAGCTGGGTTGGATAGAACAGGTCGCCATAGAACGCGGCAACAGTTGGCTGGCCGCTCAGGATGTAAGGCATCCAGAGAGCGATGTTGCCGTGCATCCTGATGTAGCTGGCCATGAACTCGCGGGACGCGAAACTGGGGGTGCCAAGGAAGTCGGTTCCAAAAAGCATCTGGGAGCCGGTCAGGAATCTTAAGTAGTACACCAATGGTAGTAGGAACAGAATGATGAGGGCGATGCGATGGAGTTGCGATTCGGAAATTGGTGCAGACGGTTTTGCCGGTGGCCGGATCCTAGTTTGAGTTTTCTTTGGTTTTCTGCGCATGTTTCCTTACGATACTGATATATAATAATGAAGCAAGGGATATGGCCGCTTCAGCGACCGTTATCCATACCCGGGTCAGCAATGCCGCGATAATGGCCACCGGTTCCGGTATAATCATTCTGAGGATGAACGTGAAGATTCCTTCCCGGATGCCCAACCCGGCAGGTGCAATCAGGGTCAGGAACCCGAGAATCCAGGAAATCGAGTACCCACCGAGCAGAACGGGGAGTTTGCCGAGCGCAAGCGGGTAAAAAGAGTTGATAAGGATGAAGCAGCCGATACCCTGCATAAACCAGCCCAGGGTATAGAGCAGGAGTATGTAGAGCATTCGGAGATAGGAGAGCTTTAGTTCGAATACTGGCTGCTTCAGTTTTCGAAGGGCGAACCTCAGCACCCGGTTGAGAATGGGCGGGTAGATGACGACCAGGCAGAGCGGCGCGGCAATGAATAACAGGTAGACGGGGCCTGGCACTGATGAGCGTGGTGCAAACAGTATGGCAATGCCAAACAGCAGAATGGCCGCGAGCAGGGCGAATCCGGCCTCGACCAGCACACTCATCAGGGTTTTCGCCTGCGGGATTCCTTCCTTTTTCGCCAGGGACATCCTGCCCAGGGTGAACCATACTTTGCCCGGGATGTATTTACCAATCTGGGTGACAGTAATGATTGTCAGGGACTTGAAAGTCGAGATGTGCTCATCGAATCCTCTGAGAATGACCTTCCAGGCATAGGCACCTAAAGGGAAATGCAGTCCGAACAGGATGGCAAATGAGGCCACAAGGTGGATTGGACTGAATCGCAACTGGTGGAATGGAACCTGGTTCCAGTCGCGGATGAGACGGCCGACGAGAAAACAGAAGGCGGCGATAACGATGACCGCACCAAGGGTCAACCTGAGCCAGCGCGGAATCCGGATTCTTCCTTTGCTTGGCTCGGCTGTTTCGGTCATTGGCTGGCAGAACTCGGGCCGGCTTGGTGTCGGGTGCCGAGTAGCCGGTGATAGATGTCCTCAAGGCGGCTAATGATTCTAGGCCAGGAGTAGTCAGCCTTGACGTGTTGATATCCGCCTTCAGCCAGCCGCTGGGCGAGTTCCGGGTCGGTCAGGATTGAGCGAATTGCAGCGGCGAGAGCCCTGCTGTCGCCGGGTGGGGTCCGCAGTCCGGTTTTGTTGTGGATGACAAGGTCAACGATGCCGCCAACTCCGGATGCGACTACAGGCTTGTGATAGCTCATCGCTTCGATAAGAACAACACCAAGTCCTTCGGTGTCGCCCTTGGCATCAACCACTGCGGGCAGCACGAAGACGTCGCAGTTGAGATAGTGGTCGTGAAGCTGTTGCGGTGTGACCTTGCCGTGCATGATTACGGTTCGTCCCAGGCCTTTCTGCCTGATGAGTTCACGCAGCATGGGTTCATCCGGACCATAGCCGATGATGTTCAGTTTCACAGGCAGTTCTCTGGACAGGATTTCGACCGCTTCGATAAGGTATGGAATTCCCTTGCGCTCGACCAGCCTGCCGATGAAGAGCAACTGCTTTTCTTTTCCTTTCGTCACCGGGGCAGTTGAAGGGAACTGGCCGACCGCGGCGCCGAACGGGACAATGCTGACCGGCCTGTCTACAATCTGCTGTATTGCTTTTGCCGTGTGGGTTGAGTTGGCGGTTATTGCATCGGCTTTGCGGATGGTCCAGCACAGGAAGGGTTTCATTATCCTGAGTTCTCGTCTGACCCACATGAGGGTCACGCCATGAAAGCTGATTACAATCGGAGCTTTACAGATTCTGGCTGCAAGATAGCCGAACACCGCGTGGGGTAGAGGCCAGTGGACGTGGATGATGTCGAATCGCTGCGAACGGCAGAGTCGCCAGATTGCCCAGGTGCCAAAAAGGACGTAGAAGATAGCCATCAGTTTGTACCCCAGGCCTCTTTTTACCCGGTCCACTGCAGTCTCATCGTGGGTCAAGGTTTCCCATCGTTTGAAGAAGTAACGGAACCGGATGACCGGGACACCCGAAATTATCTGATTGCCCAGACCGCGGTACGAGGATGTGAACATCGTTACGTCAAACCCGCGTTTCCGGAGCCGGACGACCGTTTCCACCAGCCAGGGCGTGATGATATCCTGTTCGGACCTCGGGTAGGCGGTGGCTATGTACAGAATCCTCATGGGGCTGTCTTGCATACTGTCAGCCAGAAAAGGTCTGCATCGGTTGTCCGTGATAGGACGACCCTGCAAGAGTGAAGCCTTAGCCAGAACCGGGGACGGCGCTTTGCGCCGGTCCAGATAGGAATAGGAGATTTCTTTCCCTAAAAGAGTCTGCCGCGGAGCGGCATCCTAAGGATGCCCGCCTTCGGCGGGCATCCTTTGATACAGAAAAGGAGATTCTTTTTTTGTAGAAGTCTGCCGCAAAGCGGCATCCTTCTAGACTCTGGTGGCTGGTCGTCAATCTGTCTCCGCGACCTCTCTGGTGATTCCTGCCTTGAGCCGGCGGGCGGTGTTGCGGTGGATGATGCGGTGCCGGGCGGACCGGTCAATGACCGACTGAACCTTGGGCAGGAGTTTTTCAGCATCCTTCTTGCCGCCTGCCGCCCGGATTTCCTTGAGGGCCTTTTTCAGCCTTTTTTTCTGTTCCCGATTGCGGAGCCGACGCCGTTCATTCTGCCGGGTCCGCTTCAGGGCTGAGGGTGTTCGGTTTGCCAATATACCTCCGAGATATTACTAAGGTGCCGGGACACAGAATCGAACTGTGGACACCGGGATTTTCAGTCCCGTGCTCTGCCAACTGAGCTATCCCGGCTCAACGCCGCAATTCTAGGGCAAATCGTCTTCTTGTCAACACGGCGACCGTTCTCTTGTGGTTCCACAAATGGGCAATGCTGGGGTTGACAGTTCCTGAAAACTCAATACGATTGACGTTGTTAAGTTGCGAGTTGTATGATGATCAGGAACTGAAATACCAGCACCGGCGTTGAGCCTGTCGGGCAGCCCGAGGCTTGCGCAGATGCACACAATCGGGTAAAGTCCAAACTGAAGACAAATCAGTATGTGTTTGAGATGAACTGGAGAGTGTAGACCTTGTTTTATCACGGAGCAGGCCTGAGCGATGAAGAGACCAAGCCGACCGGCAAGGCTTCGGTTTACATCAGGCGGCTGTGGCCGTTTTTCCGGACCTATCTGGGCCGGGTCATTGCGGCCGGCGGCCTGGTTCTGGTGTCGACCGGGCTGGGTCTGCTCGGGCCGTTGCTCCTGAAGCGGGCGATTGACGTCAATATCGGGGGCGGAGACCTAGGCGGTCTGGCGGTCACTTCGCTCATCTACCTCGGGCTGCAGGGCGGGGTTTTCTTTGCTACCTTTTTCCAGATGGTGTGGCTGTTCCAGGTGGGTGAGGCCGGAGCCGCGGACCTGAAGCAGGCCGTGTTCCGCCACCTGCTCGATGTACCGGTTTCCTTCTTCGACAAGCATCCGGTCGGCAAGCTGATTTCCCGGGTCGAGTCCGACACCGAAGCGCTGAAGATGCTCTTCACCCGCACCTCGGTGATGCTCTTGCAGAGCGTCCTGATGCTGGTCGGCATGAGCCTGATTATGGCTCTGACCAGTTGGCGACTGTATCTTCTTGTGCTGGCCTTGATGCCGCCTTTTGTTGTCGCGTTCTGGGTGTTCCAGCGCAAAGTAAGGCCGGTTTACATCGGGGTGCGGCGTTCGGTCGCGGAAATCAACAGCCTGGTGAGCGAAGCGCTCAAAGGCCTGCCGGTTGTCCAGGTATTCTGCCGGCAGCAGCGGTTCGCGGACCGGATGAACAACCTGAACCGGCAGAAGTATCGGGGCGAGATGAAGGCGATGACGCTCTGGTACATGGTCTGGTTCCTGGTGGACTTCGGCGAAGTGCTGGGGCTCGGGCTGGTCCTTGGTTTCGGCGGGATGATGGCGCTGCGCGGTGACTTGACTATCGGCACCCTGTTCATGTTCGTTGCTTACATCACCCGGCTTTTCTGGCCGCTGCGGATGATTTCCGACCAGATAAACGTAATGCAGCGGGCTTTTGCGTCCGCGGAGCGGGTGTTCGGGATGCTTGACCAGAAGCCGGAGCCGGAAGGCGAACAGATTGACGGACAGTTGAATCTCAGAGAAGGAATCGCGTTCGAGAAAGTCGGGTTTGCGTACGACGGTGAGAAGTTCGTGCTCAACGATATCGACCTCGTGGTGCGCAAGGGCGAGAAAGTAGCCCTGGTGGGCGAGACCGGCGGGGGCAAGAGTTCGATAGTGAACCTGGTTCTCAAGTTCTACACCGCGCAGCAGGGCCGGATTCTGTTCGACGGGCGGAACCTGGCGGATATGGACCGGCACCAATTGCGCGGAACGGTCGGGTTTGTGCCCCAGGAAGTCATTATGTTCCCAGGCACGGTGCTTGACAACCTGCGAATGATGGATTCGACCGTGCCGCGCGAAACGGTAATCGAAGCGGCGAAGCGGGCGAGGATTCATGAAGCGGTGCTCAAGTTCCCGAACGGATACGACACCAACCTGATTGAGCGCGGGGTGAACTTCTCGCTCGGCGAAAGGCAACTGCTGGCGTTTGCCCGGGCCCTGGTGTCTGACCCGCAGATACTGATTCTGGACGAGGCCACTTCCTCGGTTGACCCGCACACCGAGCAACTGATCCAGGAAGGCCTGGCTGAACTGCTTGTGGGCAGGACCGCGATTATCGTGGCTCACCGGCTGGCCACAATCCAGATGGTTGACCGCATCATCGTGGTGCACAAAGGCCGGATTGCCGAGCAGGGAAGCCATGAAGAATTGCTGGCCAGGGATGGCCTGTACTCCCGGTTCTACAAGCTGCAATACGTTGGCGGGCAAGCATGAGCAAGCTGGCGCTGGTCTGGAATTTTTGGAAGCGGCACAAGACCTGGGCAACGGTGCTGGTCCTGAGCACCCTGGTTATGACCGTGTTGTCCCTGGCATTCCCTTATGTGCTGCGATTCATCATCGACGGCATCAAGCAGGGCATAGACCGATCCCGGCTTATTCGCTACGTGCTGCTGCTCGCCGGGCTCGGGTTCCTGCGGGCCTTGAGCGAGACGGTTCTGCCCTGGAGCCGGGGCCGGACCAACGAGCGGTTCCAGTGGACGGTGCGCAACCGCGTTTTCCGGAAGATGATGGACATGGGACATTCGTTCATCAACAAGTTTCCGACCGGCGATGCGATGGAGCGGCTGGACCACGACCTGGAGGAACTGTCCTGGTTCGCCTGCTCCGGTCTGTTCCGGGCTGTGAGCGCGGTGTTCACAGTGCTGTTCGCGTTCGGAATAATGGTCAGCATGAACCCGCTCCTGACCTTTATCACGGTGCTGCCGATGGGAATCGGCGTTGTCGTGTGGATGAAACTCGGTCCCCTGGTGTACTCCAGGTACAAGAAGTGGCGCAAGAAGATTTCCGAGATAAACAACCGGATCGAATCGTCGTTCACCGGCATCAGGCTGGTCAAAGGCTACAATATGGAAGAGCAGGTCGGGGCCCGGTTCAGGGAAACGCTCGATGAGCGGGTCCGGGACGCGGTTTCCACCGTCAGGGTGCAGATGAGGATTCACGTCTTCTATGAGGCGATTGCCGAAATCGGAATACTGCTGGTGCTCTGGGTCGGCGGATTCCTGGTCATCGGGGCCCGGCTCACCCTGGGTGAGTTCGTTGCTTTCAACGCCTATATCCTGATGCTGGTCGGGCCGATGTTCGATATCGGCAACCTGTTCGTGTCCGGGCGCAGGGCTCAGGCCGGGGCGGAAAGGGTGTCCGCGCTTGAGCAGCACCCAACCGAAGTGAAGCCGCCGGACAAACCCGGACAGGTGGAGCCCGGCTCTGCGTCCTCGCAGGTGACATCCGATGGCACAACCCTGACGCTTGAGAACGTCGATTTCTCCTATGGCAGCGCGCCCGAGGCCGGTGAAACCCCTTCGCAGGCGGAGAAGAAAACCGGCGGGCTGGTATTGAAGAACGTGAGCATGACCTTTCCTGCCGGTTCCCGGATTGGAATCGCAGGCACGGTCGGCTCGGGCAAGAGCACGATTTTTCGGCTGCTGTTCCGGCTGGCCGACCCGCAGAAAGGCAGGGTCAGGCTTGACGGTCACGATGTGCGCCTGCTTGACCTGGATGAATACCGGCAGTTGTTCGGGTATGCACCGCAGGAAGCGACGCTGTTCTCGGATACGCTCAAGAACAACATCGCATTCGGGCGAGAAGAAGGCGGTGATTCTGAACTGGACCAGGTGGTTTCGTTAGCCCAACTCTCTTCAGACGTGGCCGACATGTCCAAAGGACTTGAAGAGAAACTGGGTGAACGGGGCACCAGGCTTTCGGGTGGACAGAAAGAGCGGGTTGCGATTGCCCGGGCACTGGTCGGCAAACCGAGGATTCTGGTGTTCGATGACGCTACTTCGGCCCTGGACGCCGAGACCGAAAAAGAGCTGATTGACCGGCTGGATAAAGAACTGGATAAGGCCACGGTCATCATCGTGTCGCACCGGCTTTCGATCCTTTCCGAGTGCGACCGGATTTATGTCCTTGACCAGGGTGAAGTCAAGGAAGAAGGCACGCACCAGGAACTGCTCGGGCGTCGCGGGTTGTACTGGAACCTGTACGAACGCCAGCTCATCAAAGAAGAACTGGAAAGACTCTAGCCGGGCGCCAGGGAGAAACAGGGAGATGATGGTACGAGTCGGGCTATCCTGTCATTGCGAGTCCCCACGGCCACGTCATTGCGAGCGAAGCGAAGCAATCTTCCGGTGGCCTCGGGGCAGGCTCCGCGACTGCGGCAATTTCCCTTCCTCCAATCCGCAATCACCAATCTACAATCTGGAATCGGACGGTGGGGCGGTTGGCGGTCAGCGGACTACACCGGAATCTGAGGCGCGTAAATCATGTTATGTCCCCGATAATCCAGAGGCGACATTCTCCGACCATCTGGGCCTGCACTACGCTACGTTCAGTCGGCTCCTGACCGAGGAGACATCAAAATCAAAGACCTGAGCCCATCACTCCTTTGGGCGACAAGGCTGGAAAGGACGGGAATCAGTTCGCATCCTTGACTAGGCGTTGAGCTCTTAATGCAAATACCAGAAGAGGATAGCCTTCCTTTTCGATTTCGTCGAAGTGGAAGCTGGTTGTTACCTTACTGAGACGGTTGCAGTGCTCTCTGAGTTGTACTAGCTCACCTGGGTCCATTCCTTCACTGTCAGTGCCGTTGAGCCATAAGAGGCCGAGCAGGGCTGAGAGCCAGAGCACCGCATCGAAGGCCGAGTACCATTCTGTGTGAGGATTTGAGCGTGCGAACGGTCTACGCAGAATCTGAAGAGCGTTCTTCTCTCGTTTCGTCAGCTTCTCCAGCCAGCACTGCCGTAGACTTGCGTCGAGATTGGTCAAGCACCATCCACATATCTCTGTGAGTTCCTTGTCTCCAAACGAATTGAATCCACGTGGCTTCTTCTGCAGATGCCCAAGCAGCAAATCGAGCCAAAGCTGGGCGATATCCTCTATGGTAATGCTTCCTTTCTCCTCTAGAGGGATTAGCAGATCAGTCGTGATAGAGACAGCCCTGCTTCCTTCTATAGGCCCACCGAGGCGCAAGACGACAGAGCGAAGCTCTTCCCGAGATAGTCCATCAGGCCACAGTTCGACGATTTGTTTGAGTAGCGCCTGACGTAGGCTTTTCATGTCGACGGATTCCTCAGGAGATCTTCTGCCTATGCGGACATCGAGGTGGCATAGCCACTCAGCCAACGCGTGTATGCACTCGACAGTTGGGAGCCTTCGGAGCAAGGATAGTGATTTCTGGAGTCTGGATTCACTCACGTGCGGCAGTTCCGCCTTCATGACGGCCGTGGCCGCGAGGGACCTGAAGAATGGTGCCTCACATTCAAGAAGACTCCGTACAACTTGGTCATCTGGGGGAGGATACAGCCGCCCCACGATTGCCCCAACTATTAGAGCGAGTCTGAGTGCAATCTCCTCGGACTTCGGGTCGGCATCGTCCGCGGGTGCACCTGCAACTAGCTCTGTTGCGACCGCCACCAAACCGTGGGGGTCGAGTTGCGTCATTGCCAATGCTCCATACCAAACACCGTAGCTTCGACAGCTCTGCCAGAACGGATAGTCTGGAAGACGACCAGCGGAGTCAAGAGCCTCCGTGAAGCTCCCGCGCATCATGTGTAGAAGACTGAGTGCAGACAGTCTCACATCATGGCTTCGTGGCCCGTGCAGAAATTCGGATAGTGGGGCTGTAGGTAGAAACTCTCTGAGTTTGTCGGCAAGACCCCTTCCTCCTAGTCGCACCATTTCGGCCCGGTAGGTATCAGTTCCAGAGGTCCGAGCCAGCCACTCGCCGAAACCAGTCCACAACGCTGCGAATCTCTGCCCACCGGAACTCAGCAGTCCTTTGGCAAGAGGACCCAGACACCACTGCTTCCGCTTGGAATCCGTGAAGCCGCCCTCTTTTGTCATCAGTCCCTTACTCAAGAGGAACTCCTTGAGTTCTGGCGGGCTCAAGGAGGCCAATTCTGCCTTGTCCAGCAGTGTGGAGAAAAAGGAAGGGGCATTGGGGATGGGGTCTGGTCCCTTTGGTACCTTCTGCCTTGCCGGTGGTTCTTCTTTGCTGCTCGTCGGGTACAGGGGGACTACCTCAGCGTCGTTCACGGTCGGTTGTCTAACGTAGAGCAGGTCATCGACATACTTTGCAACATCTCCTATCAAGTCGGATGGAATGGGAGTCACCAGCATTGGAGACTTCCTAGTTGCACCTTGTATGGAATTCGACAGGTGGTATCCAGACTTGACACGTCCATCTCCATTGTAGACCAGCACGTATCGGTCATGGAACAGTCGGGTATCGCCACCGCCCTCGCTTCTGAGATCCAGAATCGTGAGATTCAACCTGGCCAGAATCGGTTCTAGCTTGTCGCAGGATTCCCTGATTCCCTTGGCCCTCGCGGGTTCTTTGCCCGGAGCCTGTCGGAAAATCCTGTCGGGCCTCCTAGGATTCAGCAACTGATACTCCCTTAGATAGCAGTGTACGGCTGAAAGCCACGCGAGGAACTTGCCTAATCCCCCGCGCCGGGCCAGCCGTTGATTGTGAGGTCCCGAATTGAGTCGGACCTGCGTGTTGGTGAGAACCGCGTACTCAACCTGAGTAGCTCTTGCCCGGGCGAACAACTCGACACCACGGCGGTCGAAGTATGGGTCGATCAACACAACTTTTACCCCTGCGGTAGCTTCCGTGAGCGTCCAGAACCACTCGACGAAACTGAGGAGTCCCGGCCCTCTGGCTCCCCAACCCTTTGGAAAAAAGCCCCCTCCCGAGTGTTCCGGGAAAAGCCGACGCGCGGACTCTCGGGTAGACTTGGCCACTGGAAACCACGGGTCGGTTGAGTGCCCGCCAGTTACGACTCGTTCGTACCGGACTTGCTTGACTTGCTGCGCTTTCTCCGCCCGGGGTTCTGCCTTGGAGCGTGCGAAATCCTTGAACCAATCCGTCTTGATTGTTCCTTGTAGGCCGATGATGCCCACATCACAGACGATCTCTGACGCGGGCGTGAACGATTCCTCATGCCATATCTCCCAAGGGCCTTGTTCGCTCCCACCGACCCAGATGGAGACCAGAACATGACCGGGTTCTCGCGCCGCGTCAAAGCGCACCGTCGTCGGGCCATCTGCCACGGCTACTGTCCGGCACTGGTCGAAAGTGACTTCGTGGTTGCTGTGACGGCAACGCGCCAGAATGCAGGTTCCGATTGGCAGAGTTCCGGACAGAATCACGACTTCCACTCCTTGGGCGGGTGTTTCTTTGTCATCCTTCTGGGGCACTACAATGACCTTCGGGTTCTCGTGTTCATCAGCAGCCGGGAAGGTCAGCCATTCCAGGTTCCCCAGTCTACCGGCATCTGTCCCTTTGAAGTCTAGACCAGTTTCCTCAGCAAGGTGGGACAAACACGTCTTTGTCAGCAATTCTGCTTCCGGGAGACCTTGCGGTCTTTCGCCACCCCACAGCTTTCCTTTATTGAGCAGGAATAGGGACCCAGCAAAGGCAGGTGTTCGGGAAAGAGGACTCCCGGCAGGACGTACGTGCTCGACGAGGCGGCTGACCGAATCCCGTATCTCAAGCAAAACAACAGGGCGCACGGCGTAGTAGCTGGCTATGGTATCCGCTGAATCCGCGAGGTGGAAATTGCCATACGGCTCGTCAGGAAGTTTCATGCCCAGCCGGTCGCAGACTTCCTTTAGGGCAATTCCTCTGCACAGTTCCTTGACAGCACTGAATATGACCCCGCCGCTGTCGTACAGGCTTAACCTCAGTGGCCTTGCATATTGAACTACACCTGAATCCTTGAGCCCCGGGAATCGATTTCCTTCTGAGGTGTACCACTTCTTCGGGTCTCTGAAGGTGGCTGGAATCACGCAGCCGTAGAGAAGGTGAAGCTCTGCTGACCGGTTCTGTTTGAGTTCGAGTAGCCACAAGTGCAACACACACGACCCTGCGTCAGCGCTGCCAAAGACACGCGCGAGTCTGTTATCTTTCCTGAGTTCGTCGAGTTGCTGAAGTAGCCGCAAACCGGATGAAGATTCCGGTGTCATCTCAACAACCCTTGGGAGACGAAGGGGGGCCGGTGACGCTAGCCGTTTTCTGGTCCTGCATGCTTGGTTTCTCAGTTTGTCCGGTTGCGGGCGGGCGGGTGTTTCATCGGTTATGTATAGCAGAAATCCCTTCGGTTTTCAAGTAAATCCAGCTTTTCCCTTCTGTTCGCATTGGTGGCTCGGGTGTGCTGGTATGGAGGACCTGGGGCGTTCCCGCGTTTGGGCGGGCTGAGTGTGCGGCGGGTAGATGGATTCGGGGATTTGGCCGGGCCGAGGGTCAGTGTGAAGAGCAGACCCGGTATGCCGAAGGGCCGGCTGATTCGCAGCACCGCTGCGGTAGCGTCCTGTTACGCCCGTTGACAGGCCCGACTTCTGGACTATTCTGATGGAGCGATGGACAGGCAAAAAAGTCTTCAAGTCTGCGGGAGCGGAATCGCCATTTCCGATTTCCCTACTTGAAAAGGGAGGTCCGGATATGAATGAGTTGGGCGACAGTCCCTATCAGACCGAAGGGTGTGGCTAAATGAAAATTGAGAAAGAAATACTGGGGTTGGCCGGAGAATTTGCAGTTGCTAGTGAGCTTTGCAGG
>JAUWNN010000032.1 GCA_030612625.1 Caldifarciminota bacterium | reverse complement strand
CGCTGGCGGGAGGGTAGCGCCAGGGGGTCACCCCGTCAGGGTTACACCCTGACGTGCTGCCCAAGCCGTCGGCTGAACTCTGGTCCGGCCAGCCAGAATCTGTCAAACGCCATCCGTATTCTGCTGACCGCTCAGTGCGATTACACCCGAGCGCAAATACTGCACGGCTGTCCGGCCTGGTGCTCCACCACAAGTGTCCTTGTGGTGGCGAAACCGCCGGGCTCAAGTCCGACTAGATGCACGCCACTACTAGACCCAGTTCGGCTTGGCCGGGATGTTGTGTTTGTATGCTTCGTACCGCTTGAAAACCATCTCAGCCAGCCAGCGGGCCACTTCATTCTGCTTCAAGCCTGCATGGATACGAATCTGCCGCAGCCTCCTGCCCAAATCAGGAGTGAACTGAAACCGGTCTTCAGGGTATTCCCTCGCAGAATTCTACCCCTGTCCATTTTACAATATCGTCTAATGGAGTCAAGCCTGCAAGCTAACAGCCCCGTAACCGGCCAGTAAGGCTAAATATGCTGTAAGTTGCGTAGTTAAGGGTGGAAAAGGCGACCGAAAAATGATACCTGGGGGTCGTCCCCCTCATGCTTTCCCAGGTCGTTTGGAAGGTCACTTGCTCGGGCCTTGGGGGAGTCATTTCCCGAACCGCTTGGAAGGCCATCTGCACAGTCCTCGGGTATGTGCTCTCCTGCGCTATTTGTCCGGCCATCTGAAGTGTATCCTGGTCGGTCGTTTGCCTGGTCATCTGGCTCGGCACTCTCCACACGCTCTGGCCCGTGATTCTCCAGGCTCCCGTCCGGTCGCGTCCCCAGGGGCGTGTCCGGGTGATTCTGCGGACGCTTCCCTCAGCCCCTTGCCCGGTTCCCCATCCGGCCGTTTGGCCGGCCTGTTTCCCGGCCCTTTCAAGCCTGCCTCGGCCCGGCCATGTCTAGTCCGTTCAACAGTTGCGATACCCTGACCCCGGGTTCATGCTCTTCCGGCCCAAACTTCAGTCTCCCCTGCTCATTCCTGTTCTCTTTTCCTGCTCAGCCGTACACCCGAGCATACCCTTCTGACGATTTCCGGGTCGGTTGAACCAACCGCTCAATCCCTTGCGACAGGACCCCGCCTCGCCGCATCCCTGGCGCTCCTGGCGGCTTATGATTTTCCTTCCCTTGGCGCTCTTGGCGACCTTGGCGGTTATTATTCGGGAGTCTTTTCCTTGCCTTGGCGCTCTTGGCGTCCTTGGCGGTTCCAATCAGCTGACCGCTATCCGCGCCCGACTTTGGACTGCGGCAGCACGCTGCCGCTTTCGACCGGGAAGCATGCTTCCCGGAATACAAAGCGGTGGCACGCCACCGCACTCCATATCTTGGCGTTCTTGGCGGTTGAGATTCTTCGCTCCGCTCAGAATGACAAAAGGAGAGGCTTAGAAGGACAGCGGGTTCTGCCATTTTGCCTTTTGCAATTTGCACTTTGCCTTTTGACTTAATCTGTGTTCATCTGTGGTTGATTTTCCTCTTGGCGTTCTTGGCGGTTTTTCCTTTGTGTTTGTCTGTGGTTTTGAGACTGGACTTTGCCGCATTCCGTAGTATAATTATGTTCTGAATGGGAAGGTGACTGTTAGACAGTGTCTGAAACAAGGAGGTAGCTAATGCTGATTTCACCCAGACCACTTCCCCTAGGCGACCGGATTTACTTCCGGACAAAATTCGGGGTCAGCTCAGAAACCCTGAAAGACCTGGAGCAGTTGTGTTTGAGCCGGAAGGAGATTGTCAGGCTGCTGGAAGAACGGCGCAAGCGCGGCCTGCCACCGAATTCAGTCTGGGCCGGTTCCGGGGCGTGATGCATACTGATATCAGCTCCTTGCGGTCTCAGCAGCCGAGAATCGCACTCGTTGACCCTGGGATTTCTGCGCATAGACTGCTGTGCGGAAAACCTAAGGAGCACGCGATGAAGAAGAGAACCAGGTCAGGAAAGACCAAGGCTGCGGACGGGCAGCTTGCCCTGCAACTGGGTGAAGAACGGTTGAAGGCGGAGAGGCTTGCCACAATAGGCCTGCTTGCCTCAAGGCTTTCCGGTGAGTTGCGCCAGCCCCTGAGCGTAATCCGAAATGCCATCTACTTTCTGAACATCCATCTCAGCACGGATGTTGACGACAAAGTGCGCAAGCACCTGGGGATTATGCTGCGCGAAATAAATGGGGCGACCAGACTTGTGGGGAATCTCAGCTATCTTGGTTCGACCAGACCGCCTGAGCGGGGAATGTCGGATATCGAAGTAATCGTGGCTGCGGCCTTGGACCACATCGTCCGGCCGCCAGAGGTCAGAATCAGGTTGGCTATTAAGCCCGACGCCATGCTGTTCTGTGACCCGAGCCAGGTCCGGCTCGCTCTGGCCAATATTATCTCCAACAGTGCCCAGGCGCTGCAAAGTGAGGGTGAGATAAAAGTCATCTGCACGCAGACCGCGACGGAAACCCGGATTGAGGTTACTGACAACGGCCCGGGAATGACCAGAGATGTGCTGGCCCAGGTGTTCGAGCCGCTTTTCACTACTGCGGAGCACCGGACCGGGCTCGGGATGACAATAGTCCGCCACCTGGTTGGTGCGAACGGCGGGACTGTGGAGGTGAAGAGTGAACCGGGCAAAGGCACTACGGTCCTGCTCCGGTTTGCCCGGTTCGAGCACGAAACCGGATTCCCGACCAAGACGAACTCTGCGCATCAAGCGAAGGAGGGATGATGGAAAAGAACTCGCGCGTTCTTCTGGTTGATGACAACCTCGGTATGCTGGAAACCCTGTCCGACATCCTTGAGAGCCACGGGCTCAAGGTTGACACCGCAACTAACGGTCAGGAAGCCACTCAGAAATTCCAGGTCCAGAGCTATGATGTGGCGGTGGTGGACATAGTCCTGCCGGGCATCAGCGGGCTCGAGCTCATCCGCAAGCTCAGGCCTGACCATCCTGATACCCGGTTCATCGTCATCACCGCATACACGGACACCAAGCTCGCCCGGGAGGCACACGAAGAGAATGTGGTCGGGGTTCTGTACAAGCCGCTCGACCCGGACAAGCTGGTGACGATGGTGAAGGGGCTTGTTAATGGTTGAGGTTTTCTGGAGAGGTTTGCACAACAGAGTACCGTGCCGTTCGGTTGATTCGGGTGCTGGCAGCAGGCACCAGGGGTAGCATGCCGCACGCTCAGCCTGACGCAGATACGAGACTCGATACCGCCGAGCAGTTGATGCATGAAACCGAGCAGAAGTACCGGGCCATGTTCGAGCTGTCGCCCGAGGCGATTACGATTGTGGACCGGAAGGGCAAGTTGCTCGAAGTCAATTCCAAGGTGCACGAACTGCTCGGGTACGAGCCCAAGGAGATAATCGGCAAGAACCTTGCGGCCCTGCCGGTGCTGAGTCCGTTGTCCAGAGTCAAGCTGGTGAAGACCTACTTCACGAGGATGCTCGGCAAGGAGGTGCCCTACGCGGACTTCGAGTTCACCGGTAAGTCCGGGGAGGTTCGAATCGGTCGGATCAAGCCGAATCTTCTCAGGAACCGGAAGGGGAGGATTATCGGTGAACTCTCGATAATCTTTGACGTGACCGACCAACGGCGGGCCGAGGGCCTGGTTCGGGTTCAGCGTGACCTGGGTCTGGCTCTGGGTGCGGCGCGGGGATTGAATGAGACCCTGCGCCTGTGCGTTGAGGCGGCGATTCGTGTTTCGGAGATGGACAGCGGCGGGGTGTACCTGGTCGACAGGACCTCCGGGAAAATGGACCTGGCATTCCACACCGGGTTGTCTTCCGCCTTTGTCGAGGCTACGTCGCACTACGCTGCGGATTCGACCAGTGTCCGTCTGGTGCTGGCCGGAAAACCGGTCTACGCCCTTCACCAGGAACTGGGCGTGCCGTTGAGTGAAGTGCAGCTTGGCGAAGGGTTGCGGGCCGCGGCCGTGATTCCGGTGCGCCACGACGGCGGGATTGTCGGTTGTCTCAATGTTGCTTCCCATACGCGCGATGAAATCCCGGGTTCTGTCCGCATCGCACTTGAGGCCGTATCCGCCCAGGTTGGCGGGGTCATCATCCGTTCACGGGCCGAGGAGGCGTTGCGGGAAAGCGAGCAGCGGTTACAGGCTATGTGGAATGCGGTCGATTCCGGCATCGCTGTTATTGACGCCGAGACACACGAAGTACTGGATGTCAATTCCGCAGCGGTCAAGATGATAGGGGCTTCCAGAGATGAGATTGTCGGTAGGGTTTGCCACAAGCACATCGGTTCGGCGGCCCGAGGCAGGTGCCCAATTACCGACCTCGGGCAAACAGTGGACAACTCGGAGCGGGTGCTGCTGAATGCCGCGGGTGAGAAGGTGCCGGTCTTGAAGTCGGTCGTCCGCCTGACGCTTGGGGGGCGGGATTGCCTGGTCGAGAGCTTCATCGACATCAGTGACCGGAAGCGGGCTGAGCAGGAACTCAGGGAATCTGAAGAAAGACTGAGCATCATCTTCGAGCGCGGGCCGGATGCCTGCTACCTCATCGACAGGAAGGGCAGGTTTGTTGAGGGCAATCGGGCGGCCGAGGAGATGATCGGGTATGAGCGGGAGGAACTCATCGGAAAGAGTTTCTTCAAGCTGAACCTTCTTGCGCCGTCGCAGATGCGCAAGGCTGCGGGTTTGCTTGCACAGAGCATGCTCGGGAAGCCGATCGGGCCGACCGAACTCACGTTGAACCGCAAGGACAGCAGCCAGGTTGACGTGGAGTTGCGAAGTCACCCGGTCACCATCAAAGGGGAGCGGATGGTCCTGGGTATTGCCCGTGATATTACCGACCGGAAGCGGAACCAGCAGGCGATACGGGAGAGTGAGGAGAAGTACCGGACCGTGTTCGAGTTCTCTCCGGTTGCTATTGCGGTCCTGGACCGGAAGGGGAAACTGCTGGACGTCAACGAAAGGATGCCCGAGTGGCTCGGGTACAGGCGCGAGGAGGTGCTTGGCAAGGCGCTGGTCGGGCTGCCGTTCCTGACCCGGCGGAGCAAGGTTATACTGGTGAAGAACTTCGTTGCCCGGATGCTGGGCAAAGACATACCGCCTTATGATGTCGAGTTCGTGACCAGGGATGGCCAAACCCGAATCGGCCGGATTCAGGCGACCCCGCTGAGGGACGAGAAGGGGAAAATTACCGGGGACCTGGCGATGATTTCCGATGTCACCGAGGTCAAGCGGGCCGAGGAGGAAGTGAGGGCAGCCAGGGTCGACCTTGAGAACGTGTTCCGGTCAATCGACGACATGACGATTGTCGTGGACCGGGAATACACGATTCTGCGGACGAACGACACGGCCCGGCGGTGGCTTGAAGTCGGGTCTGATGAGGTTCTTACCGGGCGGAAGTGTTACGAGGTATTCCATGGACGGGCCGCGGTCTGTCCAGACTGCCCGGTTGTTCAGGCGTTCGCATCCGGGGAGCCGGTTCGGGTGGAGAAGTTCAGCGAAAGGGTTCAACGATTCCTGTCGGTGAGTGCTTCGCCGGTCGTGGGCGAAGGCGGGAAGGTCGTCAAAGTCCTGGAAGTCGCCCGCGACATCACTGAGCAGAAGCGAACTGAGGAGGCACTTGAAGAGAAGCGGCAGGAACTGGAACGGTCGAACCAGGAGCTTGAGCAGTTCGCCTACGTGGCGTCGCACGACCTGCAGGAACCGCTGCGGATGATCGGGAGCTACACTCAACTGCTGGCAAGGCGGTATCAGGGCAAACTGGACAAGGACGCGGATGAGTTTATCGGGTTCGCGGTTGACGGTGTGACCCGGATGCAGCGGCTGATAAATGACCTGCTGACCTATTCGCGGGTCGGGACCAGGGGCCGGGAACCAGAGCCGACCGACAGCAATGTTGTGCTCGAAAGGGCACTCTTGAACCTGCAGGTGGCGATTGAGGACAACAAGGCGAAGGTCACGCATGACCCCCTGCCAGTTGTGATGGCCGATGACCGGCAACTGGAGCAGTTGCTTCAGAATCTTGTCGGCAATGCGCTCAAGTACCACGGCAAAGAGCCACCGTGCGTCCACGTCGGGGTCGCGCAGAGCAACGGCACCTGGGAGTTCTTTGTCCGGGACAACGGAATCGGGATTGACCCGAAGTATGCGGACCGGGTGTTTGTTATCTTCCAGCGACTGCACAACCGGACCGAGTATTCCGGCACCGGTATCGGGCTCGCGGTCTGCAAGAAGATTGTCGAGCGGCACGGGGGCCGGATATGGATGGAATCAGAACCGGGCAAGGGTTCGACGTTCCGGTTTACCCTGCCCGTGAAAGGAGAGAAGCAGACATGAGCAGTTGCACTGAAGGTAGACCGATAGAAATCCTGCTGGTTGAGGACAATCCGGGCGACGTCCGCCTTACCCGGGAGGCGTTCAAAGAAGCGAAGATGAGGAACAACCTGCACGCGGTTGGCGACGGGGTCGAGGCGATGGAGTTCCTGCGCCGGGAAGGGGAATATGCCTCTGCGTCGCGACCTGACTTGATTCTACTCGACTTGAACCTGCCGCGGAAGGACGGGCGGGAAGTGCTGGCCGAGGTCAAGGCCGACCCGGAGCTGCGGCGCATCCCGGTTGTCATCCTTACCACTTCAAAGGCCGAGGAAGACATTGCCAAGACCTATGACCTGCACGCAAACTGCTATATCACCAAGCCGGTTGACTTTGACCGGTTCATCGAAGTGGTGAAGCAAATCGAGGGGTTCTGGCTCACGGTTGTCAAGCTGCCTTCCTGCTAGCCGGAAACAGGTGATGGAACAGGGTTGCACGAGAATCCTGCTGGTCGAGGACAACCCGGGTGATGCTCGCCTGCTGCAGGCATTCCTGGCCGAGGTCGGCGCGAGCCGGTTTGAGCTGACCCATGTTGAGACTCTGGGTGATGGGCTCAAGCGGCTGGTCGAACAGCAGTTCGATGTAATCCTCCTTGACCTGTCTCTGCCGGATTCGCACGGGCTGGACACTGTTGCGAGGATGCACCAGGCCGCGTCCGACAAGCCAATTGTGGTACTGACCGGGCTGAATGATGAGGTGGTTGCTCTCGAAGCGGTCAGAAAGGGGGCACAGGATTATCTGGTCAAGGGCCAGATAGACAGCACGCTGCTCTTGCGGGCGATGCGCTATGCAATCGAGCGCAAGCGGATTAACATCGAACTGGAGAAGCTGAACGAGCTCAAGAACCAGTTGCTCGGGATGGCGGCGCACGACTTGCGCAATCCGCTTGCCGTGGTCAAGACGTGCAGCGACTTTCTGCTGGAGCCGGTCGGGCAGAACCTGCCGGCAGAGAAGAAGACCGATTTCATGCGGCGGATAAAGCGCAACGCTGACTTCATGCTCAAACTGATTGACGACCTGCTTGACGTTTCGCGGATTGAGTCGGGCAAGCTGGTGCTTGACCTGAAACCGGTTGATATTACGGCCCTAATCAAGCGCAACATTGAGATGAATGGGATGCTGGCCAGGGGTAAGGAAATCGAGCTGTCTTTCCGGCACAACGGGCCAGTTCCGAGAGTTCAGGCGGATGGGGCGCGGCTTGAGCAGGTGCTGAACAACCTTATCAGCAATGCCATCAAGTTCTCAGAGTCCGGTACCAGCATTGATGTCGGGGTCCGCACCGAGAACAGCAACCTGGTTATCTCGGTGCGGGACCAGGGTCAGGGAATCCCGGCTGATGAACTGGATAAGCTGTTCAAGCCTTTTGCGCGAACCAGTGTGAGAAGCACGGCCGGGGAGAGGAGCACCGGGCTTGGCTTGGCCATCTCACGGAAGATAGTCCAAGCCCACCAGGGCAGAATCTGGGCCGAGTCCGGGGTTAGCAAGGGCTCGACCTTTCACTTCGCAATTCCGGTGGCCTGCGGACCGGACCCACGCGGAAACTGCACTGGCAGGGATTGACATGCATCGGGCCACCACTATCCTGACACGGAAGTGTGGTCCACTCAGATATGGCAGAGGCGGACATCAACTCGTCAGCCGCATTTTCGGCGTGATTCCTCAGGTCCGCCGTGCCAGGGGGCCGGCCGCTTATGAGAACTGAACGCAGAGACAAGGAAGCACTGTGCGCAGCACGAGTTGGAGAGTGAAGCTGGCAGCGCTCTTTGCACTGATTCTGGTCGCGGTACTGTTGTTTCAGTTGTTTGTTATCATTCCGCACATCCGAAACCGGGAAGTATCCCTGGAGCAGGACCAACAGGAGGGAATCGCTTACAGCATTGCCCGGGAACTGGATACAGACCTGATGCAGACCCGCGGCAGACTGGTGGAGCTCACCGAGCGGCCGGAGTTTCGCAACATGGACGTCGCGGCCATGCAGAAAATCATGGCAACGATTGCCGAAGGGTCGTATCGGTTCGAGTCCTTTTCCGTGCTGGACACCGATGGCCGGTTTGTCGCCAGCACTGTGGAGGGCTTTTCTGTCCACACCGGCAACAAGAGCTATGCTGATAGACCCTATTTTCTTGTTCCGTTCAAGCAAGGTGAAACCTACTTCGCTCCGCCCAGATTCCATCGCCAGGCGAAGCTCGTAAGCGTTTCCGTCTCTGTACCTATCGAGTCAGAAACAGGAAAGAGGGTCGGCGTTCTGATGGGCGGGTTCAGGCTGAATCACCTGATTGCCACTGTGGCAGACTACCCGCTTGAGGAGGGGCAGGTCGTCTGTGTCGTGGACAAAGCGGGTACAGTGGTTGCCCATTCGGGCAAGGACCTCTTTGCTCTTGAGGCCGGCCCATTGTCGCTGGACTATGGCGGCCGGCCGATGGTGCAGGCCGTCATGGCCGGGCGGAAAGGTAAGCCACAGAAGTACGAGCAGGACGGCAGGTCTTACTTCGGCACCTGTGTCATTCTGGAATCCAACGGCTGGGGGGTGGTGGTAAGAGCCCCGATGTCCGTGATACTGGCTACAACCACCGGACTGACAAGATGGATGCTGCTGGTCAGCGTCCTGCTTTTTGTCGTCACTCTTGCGCTCACGCTGTTC
Source organism: Caldifarciminota bacterium (assembly GCA_030612625.1). Lineage (GTDB taxonomy): Bacteria > Hydrothermota > Tepidihabitantia > Tepidihabitantales > Tepidihabitantaceae > UBA3079. The sequence goes on along the minus strand of JAUWNN010000032.1, from coordinate 8,623 downwards.
TTCACGCGTCAGATAACAGAGACGCAGAGACGCGCCGAGAAAGCGCTGCGGGAGAGCGAAGGGAAACTCAACTCCATGCTGCAGTCTATTGGTGACCACATGAGCATGATGGATAAAGACCTGAATATCCTCTGGGCCAATGAGATTGCCAGGAGAATCTTTGGCAATGATATTGTCGGCAAGAAATGCTATGAAGCATATCATGGAAGGCAGAAGCCTTGCGAGCCATATCCCTGCATTACGCTCAAGGCGTTTGAGGACGGAAAGGTTCATGAGCATGATACGCAGGTGACAGACAAAGACGGGAAGACAATCCATTTCCACTGCACCGCCAATGTAGCGCTAAGAGACGAGGAAGGAAAACCTGCGGCAGTTCTGGAAATCTCCCGCAACATCACCGAGCGCAAGCAGGCCGAGGAGGAACTGGTTCGCTTTTCCAGCGCGGTGAAGATGACCACGGACAGCGTTGTTGTCAGTGACTTGAATGGAAGAATTATCGACGTGAATGAGGCTACCCTGAGAATGTTCGGCACTGATAACAAGGATGACCTGATTGGAAAGAACTCAATCGACCTGATAGCCCCTGAAGACCGGAGGAAGGCCGTGGAGGATGGGAAGATTGTGCTGGAAAAGGGATATGTCAGAAATCGAGAGTACAATGTCATAACCAAGGATGGCGGCAGAATTCCAGTAGAGATGAGCGTAGCCGTCATGACCGGCCCGGATGGCAAACCAACAGGATTTGTCGGCATAAACAGGGACATCACTGAGCGCAAACGGGCCGAGGAAGAACTGAAGAAACACCGGGAGCGCCTTGAAGAACTGGTTGAGGAGCGCACCCAGGAGTTGAAGCAGGCCCAGGATGCGCTGGTGACAAGAGAGAAGCTGGCAACACTGGGCCAGGTGGCCGGCAGCGTGGCGCACGAGATTCGCAATCCGCTCGGCTCGATCCGCAATGCGGTCTACTTCCTGAAGATGACCTCGGCCAGGAAGCTTGAGGGCAAACCGGCCCGGCACCTGGAGATAATTGACCAGGAGATTGAACGTACCAACAAGATCATCACCAGTCTGCTTAGCTTCGTTCGTGGCCCGAGTCCCGAGCCAGGGCCCTGTCAATTGAAAGACATTCTGGTAGATGCCATTGATAAGGCGGCGCTTCAGCGTGGGGTGGAGGTCAAACTCGGAATTCCTGATGGAATGCCTGACCTCAATGTGGACTGTTCTCAGATGACCCAGGTCTTCCTGAATCTTCTGGCAAACGCCGCGCAGGCGATGGACAATAAGGGAACCATCGTCGTCACTGCCGAGTTGACGGACGGGAAGGTCAGGGTGACGGTGACCGATACCGGTTCTGGGATTCCGGCCGACCACATGAACCGGCTGTTCGAGCCGCTTTTCTCAACCAAGGCTTTTGGCGTCGGACTGGGTCTGCCAATCTGCAAGAGCTTTGTTGAAGCCAATCACGGTACGATTGCGATTGATTCCGAGTCGGGCAAAGGCACTGCTGTAACTGTTACTCTGCCGATTGCCCAAATCAGCCGAAATGCTGTCTAACGGATGATTGACCAACGCACAGAGCAGGATTTCAGACTCAGCCACAATCGCCGCGTGGCGTGGTGGGGCGTGGCGACTCTGGCCGGTGCAGCGGTCTATGGTCTGGTCGCGTGTCGGTTGACATCCACTCTGCCTTACCTGTTTCCACTTGGCGCTTGTGCGGTGGTTGCCGCGTTTCCTGCGGTCACGATGCTGCTGGCAGCCAGGGCCCTGTCCGGGTCCAGGTCCGGACGCGCTCTGCTTTCTATTTCCTGGGCGTTCTGGGTGTGGTTTGCGGCAGGTTTGACACTCGGGGCGGTCGCTTTCTTGCCTGAGAATTCGTTGTGGGTCCTGGTTCCCGGGGTTCTGATTCTGACTGGTTTCGTGTTGTACAGTCGGGCACTGATTTCACTGGTCCGTGACCCACGAGGGCCAGCGCTGCACTGGACTTCAGGGGTTGATGTGTTCCTTGTGGCTATGGCCGGGATAGCGTGGTTCCTGATGCTGGTTGTCGGTCCTAACATTGATGCCGGGGTGTCCATGCCCGAGACGGTCGCCGATGTGCTGATTATCACGGGGGCGAGCGCCGGAGTGGCCGCACTCCTGTTCGGTTCTGTCCGGGGCAGGTTTGAGACCTGGCGTACGGAACTGGCATGGTTCAGCCTGGGGCTTGCAGTTTTCCTGGCCACCTATGTAGTCTATTGTTCGGCAGGATTGTCAGCGTGTGTGCCGGTCGTGGTGTTGGGATTCGGGGTGCTGGTCCCGAGTGCGATAGTCGGATGGCGGGGTCTGGCAATCCGGGACCGGGTACGGCAAGGCCAGATTGAATCGGCTGAACCGGGCCGAGCGGGCAAAGCCGGGCTGTGGTTTTCGACCGGACTGGTGGCTGTTGCGATGGTTTCAGTGTTCGGGCTGGTTTTCTTTCTGCACGTGACCAGGGCATCGGAATGGCAGCAGAGCAGTGTGTTCTGGGTAAGTCTGGGGATGATGGCGCTTTTCATTCTCAGGACCGGCGCGCTCCTGGTCAGGAGCACCAGAGCCGAGGAGGAGGCCAGGCTTGGCCGGGTGTTTGAGGCCGGTCTGCCCAAGCTTGTTATTGACCGCTCCTTCAGGGTGGTGGCTGCCAATCGCGGGTTTGTGGGCCTGGTGCAGTTTGATGACGTTCTGACCGGTCTGGGCCTTTCAGACCAGGCTGACAGCATAAAGACAAGCCTGAAGCAGGTACTTGATACCAATCAGGAGCTTGACGAGGAGCGCACAGGTTCCAGGGACAGGTGCTGGCGTCTGGATTACTCGCCGGTCCCGTGGAGTCAGGAGAAGGCCGTTCTGGTGGTGGTTGAGAACATAACCGAGCGCAAGCGGGTCGAAGAAGAGCTGGCCCAATCCCGCAAGCATCTTGAGGAGCTGGTCGAGGAGCGCACCCAGGAGCTCAGGCAGGCTCAGGACAAGCTTGTCCGGCGGGAGAAGCTGGCAACACTGGGACAGATTGCCGGCAGCATCGCTCACGAGTTGCGCAACCCGCTTGGAGCTATGCGCAATGCCGTCTATTTCCTCAACATGATTGTGGGCAGGGAACTCAAAGGCAAGGCAGCCAGGCATCTGAAGATAATCAATGATGAGATTGACAGGTCTGACCGGATTATCACCAGCCTGCTTGACTTCGCCAAAGGCCGGCCGCGCAATCCGGTTCCCTGCAGTGTGGCCGAGCTGATGCAGGACGTGCTGGACATGGCGCAACTCCCCTCAGAGGTCAAGGTGAGCCTGGATATCCCGCAGAACCTGCCTGAAGTGAACGTGGATGATGCCCAGATCACTCAGGTTTTCTTGAACATTCTCAGGAACGCTATCCAGGCGATGGCAGGTCAGGGCAGGATTTCGATTACTGGGGATAAGGCCGATACCAGGGTGCGGGTGCGGATTGTTGACAACGGGCCCGGGATTGAGCCGGAACTGATGGAGCGGCTGTTCGAGCCTTTGTTCTCAACCAGGACATTCGGTACAGGTCTGGGCCTGGCTATCTGCAGGACTTTTGTCGAAGCAAATGGCGGCACGATTGAGGTCAGCTCCGAACTCGGCAAAGGAACCACTTTCACCGTTATCCTGCCTGCCGCTGAGAACAACTGACCGCGGCCGGTTGACAGCCTGGCAGCCAGCGCTACACTGGGTTAGAATGCTCACTGGAATACCAAGAAGCGAACCACAGATAAACTTGGATGATTGGAGCGAAGCGGAAAGCGCCATCCGACGGCACAAGTGTATTCAAGCGGTACGAGGGACAGAAACATGCCACGTCCCCCAACTAGAGAAAGTGACTTCGATTACTACTCGAAGACCTTTTTTCTCACCGGACGCAGCTTTGGTGCGAACCCGAAGTCAACCGTTGCGGTTCCGCCAGGGGCGATGTCTACTTTGCAGAGTTCAGGTGTGGTGAACTCAAAGCTTGGGGGCAGATTTCTGACCTTCACTTCGTATCCTCCGGGCTCCAGGTTTGCCAGGCGGTAGTATCCCTTGAATTTCGTCAGCGTCATTCGCTCTGGGGAGTCCATGAACACGACGACATTGGGGAAACCGCGCTCTTCGTCATCACGCTTGCCGTTTCTGTTTTCATCCAGGAACACGCGGCCGGTCACTTGTCCCAACTCGTATACCGGGAAATCCGCGGTCTTGGTCCCGATGAATCCCACCGCGACCTGACGTGTGTATAGGAAGCTACCAAGGTATGCTGGTAATCCGGTCGGGTCGCATTCGATGCGATACCGTCCCTTTTCGAGCATCGGGAACCTGAATCCGCCTTTCGAGTCAGTGAGGACTTCCTGCCTTTCGTTCAGCATCACCCGGACACCGGGGGCCGGAGTGTCTCCTTTGTCGAAGACTTTATTTCCGTTTTTGTCCTGAAATACGTGGCCGCTGATGGAAGCAAAGCCGAATCTCTTGAGTCCGCCTTGCTTGTGGAAGGATATTCCCAGCCGGTCGTCGGTGACATCTGTCCGTTTCTCGCGGCTCAGGCCGACCACGGCTTGGAGACCCTGAGCGAAACTTATGCCTGCGTTCAGTCCCATATTCAGGACGCTAGCTGGGGAATGTGCTCTTTCGATTCTTCCTGTTTTGAGGTTGCCGGACAGGCACATCCAGGGCAGGGGCCGGGAGGTGAGCTGGAAACCAACGAAGCTGGTCAACGAATCCTGCCCGGGTAGGATTCTGGTGTCTTCAAGGCCAAGATTTCCTGACACGCCGAGCATTGGAAAAGGGGACAGAGCGATTCCGATTCCTGCGGACCGGCCGGTTGACTTTTGCCCTCCGGGCATGACCCTTTTCCAGGTGCCAATGTTTCCGGACAGTTCGGTCCAGTCAAAGGGGCGGTAGGAGACCTGCATACGCGCAAACTCTTCGATTGAGTCCCGGCCGTGCCCGATTCCGGCTCCGAGTTCGATGTTCAGCCAGTGTTGAGGGACATAGCCAAGCCCGAGCTCAGCGATGTTCCCGTGACAGCGCTCAGCAAGGTAGTAGAAATGTTGCTCGCTGGCCGTGAACCACCAGCGGCTGAAGGTTTTCCGCATTCTTGCCTTTGCCGACAGTTCCCGGTTGATGCGCAGGCTGTCAACTTCCTCGCGGAATCCGCCTTCCACGGTCAGCACCGGTAGTCTGGGAATGCGGATGCTGGCTTCGGCACCGGCCCTTGTGCCAGCGTCCTTTCCCTTCTCGTTCCAGTATCTGCTGCCGCCACCGGTGACGGTGAACAGGGAAGCTTGGTAGCGGGTCATTGCGATTATCTCGCGTCTACCGTGTTCGTTGAAGTTGTTCGCCGGCGAAAGGTAGCCGGCTTTGATGTATTTCAAATCGAGCCGGGCTGATATAGGTCTTCCGATGTAAGAGACCCCGGTGCGGGTTGCATAAGCCGCGTGTGGCACGGTGCGTTCCTTGTAGGTACACAGTGACAGCTTCGTGGACAGAAGAAGATTGTCGCCGGCACTGAGTTCTCCTCCGGTACCGAGAACGGTGTTGCTCGCTGCCAGGGAATTGTCCGGATTGTCGGCGCGGTGCACCAGGTAGGGGCTGATGTGAAGACCGCCGGCTTTGTACTTACTTTCGAGGCCAAAGAGGTATCGGTTCCAGGTGAAGGTTCTCGGGGTTTGTGCGTGGCGGTCCTGTGCCTTGCCTCCTACTGCCTGAATGGTGATGTCCTTAAGGCCGAGGCGGAACGCGACACCTCGATAAGCAAGGGGAAACTCATCGGCTGGGTCGGACAGGGCTATCGAGTTGTCTCCGATAGAACCATCCAGGTTCACCTGGCGAAGCCTGAGGGAGTCAAGGGCCAGCCGGCCGCTTGCCAGTTGTGCCTTGCCCTTGTGCCAGTAAATGTCACCGAGCGAGCTGAAGGCTGCGCTTCCTAAATGATGCCAGAGCCCAAGCCGGAGCCCTCGTTGAGTGCCAGTGGAGCGCGGCCGGTCGGCTACTTGACGACCATACCAGTCCTGACTGAAACCTACCTGGTATCTGAAGTCGTTGCGCTCTGGCGCGGCCCAGAGTAAAAGGATGACAAGCCCGATACTGCTAATTGCCACCTTTTTCTTTCTTCCCGCCCCAAGCACCAGGGAATGTGTCATCCGATAGCCCGAGATAGAGGCAACTGCCCTGCTGCCATGTCCAATCGACCGGGTTAGCGATAACTGTAAAAGTCAGGACCACGAGGGCTCCGCTGGAAACGGCTTCATCTGTCGCTTCCCATTTGAACTGAAAGTCCAGGTGTTTGTTCCAGCTTCCGGAAGCATCGGTGCTGTCCAGTGTCGCGTCAGAGGTTCCAAATGCAACCCAGTTGCCGCCCACGGCCTCGCCGTTGTTGGTCTTTGGTTCTGAAGCGTCGGCGTAATACAGTTGGCTCAACACGACCGACGGCGTGAAGTCGCCGTTGCCTCTTACAGTCAGTTTCGCGCCGGAGTTGTAGTCAGCCCCCCATTCGACAGAAGTGTACGGGCTTGCCGCGGGCATTGTCGGGTAGAAGTACTTGGGCCAGATTGTATCCGTGATGCTTCCGGCTCCGAGGTTGAATTTGATGCTGTCAGTAACGGTTATCCAGACTTGGGAGTCAAAGGCCGGCAAGTGCGGGCTGCCTCGGTTCCGGCCCGGTGCCCGGCCATGTGCTACTTGAGATAGAGAATTGGGAAAGGGGCCGAACATGTCTTCTGGAGACTTACGGACGAGACTTGGCTGTTGCCCTTCCTGCAGGGTTGTTGTGGTCGGCTGTCCGTTCGGATCGAAGCTGCAGGAGTCCTGATAGACGAACGCGGGAAATGGCTTCAGGCTTCTAGAATCCCGCGTCAGTCCCGGTTGACCGGACGGGGAGCATTCCGTACCGGTGCCACAGAGCAGGAAAACGAGAAGCCAGTGGAGATTCACTCCACCCTCATCCTCCGTTCGCCTTGGACGATTTCTTCACCACCGTAGTCTATTGTCACTATTGCCCGATATTCGCCAGGTCCCAGTTCAATTCCAGGACGCCTTCTGATTTCGTGCTCCAGGCCGGGCAGAAGGGAGATGTGGCTCAACCCCTCTTCCCATACCATCTTATCCATGCTGTCCTTTATCTGCACCTCGCCTGTCAGCCAAAGCGGCACATTGCCCGTGTTTCTCACTACCGCTGTCAGTTCAAGGCGAGAGTGCTGCTCGATGCGCAAAGCGACTATCTCACAACCTCGCACCTCGGTGTCGGTGATATTTCCGAAGATTTTCACGCCGATGCGGCCGTTCACGCTCACGACTTCACTCCACTTGCTGGGGATTGGTTCCGTTTCTATGTAGAATATGCACCAGTAGCCTCCGACCGCTTCGCGCGGTGCGTTGAACGACACTCTCACCTTCTGGTGGGCGCCGGCCGGCACCTCGAACTCCACCGGGTTTATCGTTATCCAGGGCGCGCACGACCGCTCAACGCTGCCTGGTTCCAGAAATGTGTCGGCACCGGTCGTGGTGATGGTCCAATCTTCAAGGTAGGCTTTGAATCGGACCGAAACTGCGGAATTATTCTGGACGGTGAATACCTGGGTTGTCGGCGCGTCAGCGGACAGTGTTGTGTTTACCTTGGCCGGGGATACGACAAAGCTCACGCCAAGTGTCTTCTGTGAAAACAGCAGCATACCGGCCAGAAGAGCGATAAGGCAGGATTTCTTCATAACACCTCCGTTCGGGCGGACAGATTTCGTTCAGTGAATACCAAGATGCCCCCGGTGCTGCGGAGAGAGAGACTAGAAGGTTCTCTCTCTCCGCGATTGGCTCACTAGTCTACTACTCTACTACTCTAGCTACGGCCGTGTAGGTCAGCACGACTCCGGCCGAGACAGCCGGGTCATCAACTTCCCACTTGAACTCGTAGTCGCGGTCAGAGTGTTCAGACCCTGGAGCCATGAGGCTGTCGAACTTGACATCGCCGGTCGTGAACGCAACCCAGTTGCCACCCGGGTTTGCTCCACCGTTGCTGGTTTTCGTTTCTCCGGTCGGGCCGTAGTAAAGCTGGCCGAGGGTGACAGTATCGGTGAGGAAATCTCCATCACCTTTGACTGCAATCGTTACACCGGCTGAATTGTTGGACCAGTATTCGACAAAAGAGTACGGAGCCGAAGCCGGATATGTTGGATGGAAGTACTTGGGCCAGATTGAGTCACCGATGCTGCCCGCGGTCAAGATGATGTGGACCGAGTCTTCGATGGTGAGAGAAACCAGGGTTGGGGTATAGAGCGAGCAAGGCTGCGTAACGGTCTGTGGTGATTCGCCCTCTGCGTGTCCCGCAAAAGCAGCAGTCGGGATGAGTAGGGCAGCTACGAACACCACAGCCACTATGTATCTGCTGTGCTTCATTGTTCCCTCCTTTAGGGTTTTAGGGTTGTTACCGGATAACAGAACAGATTGGCCATTCGGATAAACTTCCGCACTTTGCGTGCCTGAGCAGATACTCATTTCGACAAACCGAAGCCCTTGATGCACAGAGGCTTGCAGGTGCCTTGGATTTCCCTGGCATTCGCGACAGCAGGTGCCTTTTTTGGGGGGGGGGGGGGGACGCGCGGTGGTGTTGGGTTTGATTTTGGGGGCGGGGGGTGGG
>JAUWNN010000273.1 GCA_030612625.1 Caldifarciminota bacterium | reverse complement strand
TACTGCCTGATGCCGAATCACGTCCACTTGATTGCAGTGCCTGAAACGGAAACGCGGGCCCCAAGGGGCTATGGAAACACAAGTGACCCGCGCCCGCGACAGAAAATCCTTTATTGTGTCCCCGGAACCCTCCTGATTTACAGAGGCTTATAGATACTACAAGATGACCTTGACAGACCGTTTCTTTATCGGCAAACTCTGTGTGAAGTATGAACAGTTTCCTGGGAAAGCCGGTTGAACCGAGACAACGGACGAACGGCAAAGGAATACAATAGTGAAAAGGATATTGGGCATAGGTATAGCAAGTGTGACCGCAGTGTTTGCGGCTGTAGCGCTGTTAGGTTCCACATGCAGCCTGTTCAACAAGGCCCCGTCCGTTCCAGAGATATCCGGTCCGACAGCCGGGGTCGTCGGGGTGCCGGTCGAGTTCACGGCCACCTCGTCTGACCCGGAAGAAGACAGCGTGGCGTTCCAGTTCGACTGGGGCGACTCCAGCACCCAGGCTTGGGCCAGCTTCATCGCCTCCGGCGAGACGACCTCGGTCCAGCACGCCTACTCCGACAGCGGCGAATACTCGGTCAAAGCCAAGGCAAAGGACAAGAAGGGGAGGGAGTCCGATTGGAGCGCGGGGCATGCCCTGCGGTTCATCAGCACAGGTCCGGCGTATCCGGACTCGATCTGCGACAGTCTCTATCTGAGGGGCAGCGGCACACATTGCAGCATGTCGCGTGATGGTTCGCTGGTGGCTGTCGGCACAAGCTCTTCCCGCGATTCCATGTCCCTCCTCCGTGTGTCCGACCGCACGCTGCTACCGCGTGTCCGCGTGGATACCTCGCTCACGGCAATGGTATTCTCCGATGACAACCGGTATGTGTTCGTCAGCAGTTGGAACAGCAACGCCCTGTACCGCGTGGATGTCGCCAACAGGCGGGTGGTCGACACCCTGCCGAACGTCGGCGACGCACGCGGCCTGCTGCTCACGCCCGACGGCAACCGGCTCCTGGTCGTCGCTTCACAGTATGTCTTTGTAGTACGACCCGACAGCCTGACAATCCTCGATTCGGTCCTCCTGCCCTACAACGTCATGTGCATGGCACTCAACCAGGCAGGGACGAACCTCTACGTGGGTGTGCTGCATGGCCTGTGCGCCGTGGATGTCCAGGGGTGCTCGCTGCTCGCGTTTTCGCAGGCAGTTGACATCCCGACGCACGTAGTCCTCTCGCCAGACGAGGAGTCGCTGTATGTCCACAGCGGTGCTGACAGCGGAGTGACAGTGCTGCGGACCAGCGACCTTTCGGTCACGCGGCGCGTGAACATGGGGATAATCGCAGCCGGTCACATGGCGCGCACGCCGGACGGGGCCTACCTTTACATCGGCAACGGCTGGAATGGTACGCGAATCTACGACACCCGCACCCTGCTGCCGGTTGATTCCGTGGACTTGCCGGGCCTGGGAGGGCTGGTGTTCCACCCGAGTGGCGATTCGGCATACTACGCGAGCGGCGTCAGGCTGTATGTCATCGGCAAGCGGCATTGACGGGTGATGGTCATGAGACACCGCACTGTAACGTCATTCTTGTTTGCATGTCTGCTCGTGCATCCGGGCTGCGACCCGGAGAACCAGGGCCCCAACACGGCGGAACCGCGGAGCTTCGACTATCACCAACACCCTCTGATAATGCACGTCCGGACCATCAACCACGCCTCGGATACACTCGGGACGACGTCGGTCGTGGTGAACTGGGGGGTGCAATTCGCCCGGCGTCATAGCGGCGAGAAGCTCACGAGGAGCGAGGTGATTGTCGGCACCTTGCCCGACTCGATGCAACTCGTCTACCCCGACTCCGAGGTGCACACCTGTTCCACGTCCATCGACTACTACGTCGGGTACCAGCGCAGGTACGGCGGTGACACAACGCGGTACTGTGAGATGGACCGCTACGGACCATGGTTCTTCCTGCTCAAGCTAACTCGGAGCACCGCGACTTTCACGGCGAGAGACAGCGTGCGGGTCTACTCAGGTACTGTGGACATGGTGCCCGACACGGTGAGGCCGAACGGTGTCCTGGAATTGGACATTGTCGTGGACCTGGACGGGCTGCTTGCGTGGCGGGCTCATCTGTCAAGGTTCTACTTGAACGCAGACCGCATCCACGTCACGCAGCGGTAGTCCGGGCTGCGGCGCACGAACTTGTGGCCGGGATACGTAGCATAACGGCAGACTTGAGGAGGAAAGATGTTCGGTGTCAGCGAATACTCACGGCGCACGACCAGGAGCCGTGCCCAAGCGGTGCTGGTCGTAGTGACCCTGGCCGCGGGCCTGGCGCAAGCAGAGCTTGTCGTTGACCACTATCATCTCGGTGACGCGCAGGGGGCGGAGTCACTGCAGATAGCGGTGATCACTGACATACAAGGGCCTTTGGAGAACCTGGATAAATCCGGGACACTTCCCCTTTTCACGTTTCAGATTCCGGTATAGCTCACCTACCGCAATCCGCCTACCGCCCGTTGCAGCAGAAGCTGGGGACTGCAGATTATGAACTCAGCAGATCGGCAGGCAGCCGGTCCAACTCGCCGCTCTCCTCCATTTCCTTGACCAGTTCAATCACAGCCTGCTTGGTGCGCTGGGCCGCATCTTCGGGCAGGCCGTACTTGCGCGGCCATTTGTCAGCTTCGGCTAGTTGCTTCTGTCGCCATTTGCCCTTCTTTTTCCGGGTCCGGCGCAGGATGCCGAAAATCTTTCGGCCATAAGGCAGAAGGCCTATTGCCTGCCACGAACGGCAGCCGATGCGAAACTCGCTCAACACCTCATACATCTGCTCATTGAGCCGTTGGTGCCAGTAACACGCCAAAGCCTGATTCATGACCATCTCAACATGTTTCTCAACCGGCACCGGCTTTCCGCCATCGAATCGGCGCCTCACCCTCACTCTGACGTCGTAGTGAAGTGTCTTCCACTTAATACGGTTGGGCAAGTCTTTGGTCATATCCACTACCGTCTGTTCAGCCTCCAGTTCCAGAACAGTGGGCCGCGATGTATACCGGTCGAGAATGCCCGCGATGTCCGAAAGGCTGGCCCCGCACGCCCGCAGATAATCCAGCACGAATCGGAATCCTGGTGACCCGGACTTCCCAAGCTCAAACCGGCTGACGGTCTGCTGTCCGCCTCCGGGTTTGAGGCCCATCCTTTGGGCCAGCTCGGTCTGAGTCAGCCCGGCTTGCACCCGGAGTTCCTTCAACCTTCGGACCACCTCAGCGGTGAACTCACCGGAATCGTCGCTTCTACTCATGGCCGGTTTCCCATTTCCCAAATACTACAAATAGACTATATTCCAGTCAAGCCGAAAAGCTGTCTAACCCCTTGAACCCTCGAATCCTAGAACCCTTTCCCAAAAACCCCCTCCCCCACTCCCCGGGTCGTTCTGATAGCTATCAGACAGCATGACAGGAAACCTGTTGAACACCTCGTTCTCAGCAGCACTGGCCAGGACGCGTGCAACCCGGTTTCCCTGGTGATTTGCTTAAAGGTCTGGTAGGGTGACACCCAGCGCCGCCCAAAGGTGTGACCCGTGCGTGTTTGGCCCGGTATAGTGCCCGGTCCGCCGCCCGCGGTGAGACCCCGCCGCAGGCCCCCCCCTGTCCCCCCGGGGTGTA
>JAUWNN010000062.1 GCA_030612625.1 Caldifarciminota bacterium | reverse complement strand
GCGTATGCTGTGTGGCGAGACCGGAGCAATTACAATGAAGACCGTCACTTGGCTCAAATCATGCGCCACCGTATGAGGCTAACATCAAGCTCTGTTTGACATAGTGAGTCTTTGTGTTGTATTTCGGTTCCGCGGTTCGTTTCGGGCTTGCTTGACTTCTCACAAAGGGGCAGTATAATAGTATGTTGGTTATGGAAGGACCTTGCATCCAACACATTACAAGAGAAAGGTCCACTGTATGGCTTGTGTTCGATTATTGGCCTATGTGTCCGGACTGTGAGTCCACGGGCCTGAACCGTAGAGACCCTTAACGATTCCAAGCAAAACATATCGGAGGTAGTCTGATGAGTCAGCGCATATTCGTAGGGAATCTTCCCTTCAGCGCAACCGAAGAGCAGCTCACTGAGCTGTTCAGCAAGCATGGTGAAGTGTCCTCGACTGCTATAGTCAAGGATAAGTTCACGGATCGTCCCCGTGGGTTCGGGTTCGTGGAAATGGCGACCGGCGAGGCGGCTACTGCCGCGATCACGGCCCTCAACGGGCAGGAGATGGACGGCCGACAGCTTACCGTCAACGAGGCGCGTCCGCGTACCGAGGGTGGCCGCGGGCAGTCCGACCGGGGCGGCCGCCAGGATTTCGGCCGCAGAAACCGCTGGTAGAACTACCCAGCAGAACAGTGGGGCGGCGCTACTGCGTAGCGCCGCCCTCTTATCTGAGCATTCCACCCAGGTTGGCATCTTCCCCAGATATCGGTGACGCCGGCCCATTCTCCGCCCGCCGCAGTCCGGCACAAAGGTACATGATGCGGAGTGACTGAGTACCGTACCCCTGATTTGCCCTGGGCAATTGAGGAATCGCGGGCCGGGAGGGCTGATTGAAGGTCGGCGCTGACACAGTCATTGAGGAGTTGCTCGAGCAGCATCCGGAGTTGAACCGGGTGTTCGTGCGGCTCGGGCTGCCCTGCTTCGTCTGCGGCGAGCCGGTGTGGGGAACCGTTGCCGATGTTTGCCGGCGTCACCGCCGTGACCCGGCCCGGGTGCTGGCCGCGCTGAACGCGGCCTTAGAGGCCGGGAGCTAGGCTGAACCCAACACCTCCTCTGTTTCCGCCAGCCCGTGACAATGCCGATTGCCGAGTGACGAATAGCCAGCCGCTGACGACTGACAGCCACTTGACTCTTCAGAAAAACCGAGTAGACTGAAGATGCCAGATGTGTTCTGCATCTGAACCTCCCTTTTGTATGGGCCGGGCTTTTGCCCGGCCCATTTCGGGAAACAGCGGGATACGTTTCCGTTCTCCGCCCGCCCGTGACAATGCCGATTGCCGAGTGACGAATAGCTGACGGCTCGCCGCCAACCGCTGACCCGCGTGTGGGAGCGACTTGAGCCATCTGATGGCACCTGGGAGGACGCAGAGCCTCTATTTCCGCTGACCGCATTCCGCGAATGGAAGCGAAGCGGACACTGCCATCCGATGGCAGAACCGCTGTCCGCCCTACCGATTTCCGAATGTCGACTACTCACGGCTTACGGCTGACAGCCAAAGGCCGGAAGACTGCCACGCTACGCTCGCAGCGACCTTCGGTCGGATTGCCACGGCTGCTTCGCAGCCTCGCAATGACATGACCGGAGAGACCCCTCCGCTTCGGTCGGGGTGACAGTTCCTGTCCCTTGGCGAGCTTGGCGGTACCAATCCGCTTTCCGCTGACCGCCTTCCGCTATCCGCCTGTAACGGAAGATTGCCGCAGTCGCTTCGCTCCTTCGCAATGACAGCGGGGTCTGCGGTTCTGCCTTTTGCGATTTGCACTTTGCCTTTTGACTTCATCTGTGTCCATCTGTGTTATGCCATCCGATGGCACTCTCCGTTACGCTCCGATTCATCTGTGGTTCTTTTTCAGGCTGGCGCAGGACACATCCATAGCAGGATGAAGCGGCAGCATAAGTCCTTATGCCAGGCGCAGTTCGCCGTTTTTCAGAGGGGTTTTGCGGATATGGCCGCTTGACAATTCTGATTTAGTCAATATCCTTATCAGCTTCTTTTCGAAGAGATAGACCTTGCAGGTGGAAGTACTGAGTTTCGTGCAGTTGCCGGGAGCTGTGTACAGGCCCGGTTTTTTTTGGCTGTTGTCTATAGGAAGGTGATATGGCGAAGATTCTGAAGAAAGAGGTTCTTGGGCCGGGGATTAAGCGATTCGAGGTCGAAGCACCGGATATCGCCCGTAAGGCCCTGCCCGGCCAGTTCGTGGTGCTGCGTATCAATGAACCGGGCGAGCGGATTCCTTTGACCATTGGCGATTTACGTCCGGCCGAGGGAGTGGTCGTCATCGTTTTTCAGGAGGTCGGGAAGTCCACCAAGCTTCTCGGAACCCTCAAGAAGGGCGATTCGATTCTGGATTTCACCGGGCCTTTGGGTAAGCCTTCGGAAGTCGAGAAGTTCGGAACTGTGGTGTGCGTAGCCGGAGGTGTGGGAACGCCGGAAGTGTTTCCTCTGGCGCGAGCCCTGAAGCAGGCGGGTAACAAGGTGATTTCGATTCTTGGCTTTCGGAACAAGGATTTGATTCTGATGGAAGCGGAGATGAGGACGGTCTCTGACGAACTGATTGTCACGACCGACGACGGCAGCAACGGCAATAAGGGCTTTGTGACCGATGCGTTGAAGCAACTCATTGAACGCGGAGAGAAGATAGACCGGGTGCTCGCGGTCGGGCCGGTGATAATGATGAAGATGGTCTCGAAGCTGACCGAGCCGCACGCGATTCCCACCATTGTGAGTCTGAACCCGATAATGCTGGATGGGACCGGGATGTGCGGTGCCTGCCGGGTTGAGGTTGGCGGCGAGACCAAGCTGGCCTGCGTTGATGGCCCTGAGTTCGACGGCCATAAGGTGGATTTCGACCTGCTGATGCAGCGGTTGAAGATTTACCTGCCCGAGGAGAAGGAGTCACTCGAGCTTTTCGAGAAGGCCTGCGGCCAGCATAAGAAGTGATGAACCACAGATAAACACCGATGAACACAGAAGAAGAATTCCTTTACAAGGACCTGACTGGTGAGATTATCGCAGCAGCTTATGATGTTCACAACACGCTCGGTTGTGGTCTGCTTGAAAAGGTCTATGAGAATGCTCTCGCCTGGGAACTGGAGTTGCGGAAACAGGAGGTTTCTTCACAAAAGCGACTGAGGGTGGTGTACAAAGAGAAAGATGTTGGGTTGTACTATGCTGACCTGGTGGTTGAGAAAAAAGTGATAGTTGAAGTGAAGTCCGTTGATGAGATAACAGACGTGCACCGCGCCCAACTACTGAATTATCTCAGAATTTCTGGTCTGCGCGTCGGGTTGATAATGAACTTCGCAAAGCCGAAATTGAAGTGCGAAAGGATGGTAGTCTGAGCTGTGTCTATCTGTGTTAATCTGTGGTTATTTATGATGGGGAGAGGGAATGGGTAAGCCGAGCCCGAAAAAGACTCCGATGCGTGAGCAGGCGCCTGAGAAGCGGATTTGCAACTTCAGTGAGGTGCCGCACGGGTACACACCCGAAGAGGCGATGGCCGAAGCCAAGCGGTGTCTGAAGTGCAAGAAACCCAGTTGTATCAAGGGTTGCCCGGTTGAAGTGGACATTCCCGGGTTTATTGGTCAAATTGCTGAAGGCGATTTCTGGGAGGCGGCGAAGATAATGAAGCGCACCAATGTGCTGCCGGCAGTCTGCGGCCGGGTGTGCCCGCAGGAGTCGCAGTGTGAAGAGGTGTGCGTTCTGTCCAAGAAGATGGAGCCGGTCGCAGTCGGTAACCTGGAGCGGTTCATTGCGGACTGGGAAGCAGAGCAGTC
The DNA here is from genome assembly GCA_030612625.1 of Caldifarciminota bacterium. GTDB lineage: Bacteria > Hydrothermota > Tepidihabitantia > Tepidihabitantales > Tepidihabitantaceae > UBA3079. The sequence goes on along the minus strand of JAUWNN010000062.1, from coordinate 9,453 downwards.
TGAATGCGTGATGTGTGAGAAACTGCCGGCCACGGGCAAGAAGGTTGCAGTGGTGGGCGCGGGCCCGGCCGGGCTGACCGTGGCTGGAGATTGCATCAAGCTTGGCTATGACGTCACCGTTTTCGAAGCCCTGCACAAGCCGGGTGGAGTCCTGGTCTACGGGATTCCTGAATTCCGGCTGCCCAAGGCGATTGTCCAGCGCGAGGTTGATTTCATCAGGAGCATGGGTGTCAACCTGGTGACAGACTATGTGGTCGGGATGATAAAGACTATTGACGAGCTGCTTGGTGAGTTTGATGCTGTGTTTGTCGGCACTGGTGCGGGCCGGCCCTGGTTCATGGGGATACCGGGTGAGAACTCGCTGGGTATCTATTCGGCTAATGAGTATCTGACCCGCTCAAATCTGATGAAGGCGTATCTGTTTCCGGAGTACGACACGCCGATAGTGAAGGGCAAGAATGTCGCGACCATCGGCGGCGGCAATGTGGCGATGGATTCGGCCCGGACCGCGCTGCGGCTCGGGGCTGAGAAATCAATGGTCATCTACCGGAGGTCAAAGCAGGAGATGCCGGCCCGGGAAGCGGAAATTCACCATGCCGAACAGGAAGGTCTTATCTTCGAGTTCCTGACCAATCCGGTTCGCTACATTGCGGACAAAGACGGCTGGGTCAGGGAAGTGGAATGTCTGCGGATGAAACTGGGTGAACCGGACGCGAGCGGCAGGCGCAGGCCACTCCCGATTGAGGGGAGCGAGTTCAGGATTCCGGTTGACACGGTGGTGGTGGCAATAGGCAACAGCCCGAATCCGCTGATTCCGCAGACCACGCCCGGGCTTGAAATCGGTAAGCGTGGGACTATCGTTGCCGACCCGAAGACAGGCCGGACAAGCAAGAAAGGTGTGTTTGCGGGTGGCGATATCGTGACCGGAGCCGCAACCGTAATCCTGGCGATGGGCGCGGGACGGATTGCGGCCAATTCGATTGACGAATACCTGAAGACCGGAGAATGGCGAGTGGAATAGGAGTGTAACGAGATTATGAGCAGAAGTGATATAGTCCGAAGACTGCGTAAGCGCCGTATCGGCGTGTTGATGGGCGGCTGGTCAAGCGAGCGTGAGATTTCTCTGCTTTCGGGCCAGCAGGTTCTCAAGTCGTTGAAGAGCCAGAAATATACCGCTGTGCCGATTGACATCAACCGCAATTTTGCCGTTCAGATAAGGAAGGCAAAGATAGACATCGCGTTCGTCATTCTGCATGGACGGCCGGGTGAGGATGGTTCGATTCAAGGGTTTATGGAATTGCAGGGCATCCCCTATACCGGTTCCGGGGTCGCAGCTTCAGCGGTCGCTATGGACAAGCTGATTACCAAGATGCTGTTCAAGCAGGCGGGTATTCCCACACCCGACTTCGTGATGGTGGGCGAGGAAGAGGAGATAAGCCCTGCTTTGGCCCAGGCGCACAAGCGTTTCGGCTACCCGATGATCGTCAAACCCCGGGCCGAAGGTTCGAGTATCGGAATCGAGCTGCTGCCCGGACGGCGCGGAGCTATGGACCGGTGTCAGCGCGTGCAGCGCGGATTCGGCGATTTCATCCTCGAACCGTTCATCCGGGGAATGATTGCCACGGTCGGCATTGTGGGAGAAGAGGTGCTGCCGATTCTTGAGCTTGTGCCACAGCGGCGGGCATTCTACGACTACGAGGCGAAATACACCCGGGGTGAGACCGAGTTCATCATTCCGGCCCGGGTGGACAAGCGAACCGAGAAGCGAATCAAGGAACTTGCCTGGAAGGCACACGATCTCATTGGTTGCTGTGGGTTCTCGAGGATAGACCTGGGTGTCAAGAAAGGCAAGCGGCCGTACTTTCTGGAAATCAACACGCTGCCCGGCATGACCGACATCTCGGACCTTCCAGCTCAGGCTCAGTCGGTCGGCATTTCCTACGACGAGCTTGTTTTTCGGATTCTGGCCGATGCTCTGACCTAGAAGGATGCCGTTCTGCGGTAGACTTAAAGGAATGAGATATTTCTATTTGATTCAGCCCGACGCAAAGCGTCCCGGGTTCGTTTTCTTGACAATGTGGGGTTTTCGAATAGTATTGCCGGAATGATTAAGAATTTGCGAAAAAGACGCCACCTGAGTATCCGGCACCGGAACAAAGGAACTCCGGAAAAGCCCCGGTTGTGTGTCAAGCGGAGTAACCAGCACATGTCTGTCCAGTTGGTTGACGACAGCCAGGGGCGGGTGCTGGCCGGGGTCTCCTCGCTCACTCCAGCGATTCGGGACAAGAAACTCGGACGGATGGAAGTCTGCAAGGAGGTCGGAAGGATGATTGCGGTCCGGGCAAAGGAGCTCAGGATTGGCAAGGTGGTTTTCGACCGTGCCGGCTACCGGTATCACGGACGGGTCAAGGCGGTAGCCGAGGCAGCCCGTGAAGGAGGATTGAAATTCTAGGAAGAAGAACCGAAATTAGTTCGGCTCTGCCTGAGCAGGAGTTGATCGAGCGGGTCATCAATATCAAACGCGTTTCTAAAGTGATGAAGGGCGGCAAGCGGATGAGACTCTCAGCCGCAGTGGTTGTTGGTGACGGCCAGGGACAGGTCGGGCTCGGACACGGTAAGGCTACAGAAGTTGTGGTCGCAGTGCGCAAGGCGACTGCCCGCGCGCGCAAGGACATGACCAAGGTAGCCATCAAGGGAAACACCATTCCGCACTGGACCAAAGGCAAGTACCTGGCGAGTCGGGTTCTGGTCAGGCCGGCTGCCGAAGGCACCGGTCTTATCGCCTGCCCGCAGGTGAGAGCGGTACTCGAAGCCGCGGGTCTGCGTGATGCCCTGAGTAAGTCATTGGGGTCACGTAATCCCTATAACACCGCACGTGCCACTATCGTCGCCCTGAAGGCGCTGCGGTCAATTGACCAGGTCGCGGCCGCACGTAACAAGCCGATCAGTCACTTTGTGGAGAAAGAAACGGATGGAGCGCCTGATGCGGAATCCGGTTGAACGAATCCAGAATCCGCAGTCCGGAGAATCTCCTGTCAGACAGGAGACTAAGCAGTTGAGAGTTACACTGGTCAGGAGTGTGATTGACCAGAAGCCGAACGCGAAGCGCACTGCCCGGGCGCTGGGTTTGCGCCGGATCGGGGTTTCCCGGGTCCATGCGGATGACCCTGTGATTCGAGGTATGATATTCAAGGTCAAGCATCTGGTGAAAGTGGAGGAGTTGTGAAACTGGGTGGCTTGAAACCCGCACCCGGCTCTAAAAAGCGCCGAAGACGGGTGGGTTGCGGTCCGGGTTCAGGACGCGGCAAGACTTCGGGCCGGGGACACAAGGGGGCAGGTCAGCACTCGGCTTCGGAGTTCGACGCGCGGTTCGAAGGCGGCCAGATGCCTTTCTACCGCCGGATACCGAAGCGCGGTTTCAACAACCCTGGCCGAACCGAGTATGCGGTGGTGAATGTGGGCAGGCTTGCAGCACTTGATACCGACCGGATAAGTGTTGATTTGCTGCAGCAGCACCGGCTGGTGCGCAAGCGTATGCCGGTGAAGGTGCTCGGCGGCGGTGAGATAGACCGCCCGGTGACCGTAGCCGCGCACGCATTTACGAAGTCGGCCCGGGAGAAGATTGAACAGGCCGGTGGTAAAGCTGAGGTTATCAGTTGATTAGCGGCGTTCCCAACATATTCAAGATTCCCGACCTGCGCAAGAAGATAATCTTCACGCTTGCGATAATCGTGGTCTACCGGCTTGGGAGCCACATTCCCACTCCGGGAATCAATGCAGCCGCGCTTGGCTATCTACTGGGCCAGTTGCGGGGAACGGTTTTCGGGCTTTATGACATCTTTGTGGGCGGGGCTTTGTCCCGGGCTTCCGTTTTTGCTCTGGGCATTATGCCTTATATTTCCGCTTCGATTATCTTCCAGCTCATGGGCTCGGTGTTCCCGCACCTTGAAAAACTGCAGCGGGATGAAGAAGGGCGGAAGAAAATCAATCAGTACACCCGCTATGCCACGGTCGGGCTGGCAGCAATCCAGGCGGCCGCCATTTCGGTTTATCTGGAAGCACAGGCGCCTACCCAGTTGGGCCCGCTAGTGATGAACCCGGGTCTTTTCTTCAGGATGATGACGATATTCACCCTTACGGCCGGGGCGATATTCGCGATGTGGCTGGGCGAGCAGATTACGAACCGCGGTATCGGCAACGGCATTTCGTTCCTGATTCTTGTCGGCTGCCTTGACAGCACCCCGGCTGACATCGGCCGGACATTCGCAATGGTGCGAGCGGGTGAGATATCCTGGCTGGCACTGGTGGTTATCGCGGCGCTGATTTTCGGTATCTATGCATCGGTCGTTCTGGTGACGATGGCGGTCCGGAAGATACCTGTTCAGTATCCGAAGCGAATTATCGGCCGGCGGATGTACGGAGGGCAATCCACCCATATTCCGCTGCGGGTGGTGACCGCCGGGGTGATTCCAATCATCTTCGCACAGAGTCTGATTGTCTTTCCTTCGACAATCGCCGGTTTCATCAACATACCCTTCTTTGAGACCCTGAAGAATATCCTGGCTCCGGGCGGCTGGCTTTACAGTGTGCTTTTTGGCGCGCTCATCATATTCTTCACATACTTCTACACTTCGATTGTATTCAACCCGCGCGACTTGGCCGACAATATGCAGCGGTACGGCGGTTTCATACCCGGAATAAGGCCGGGTGAGAATACCGCCCGGTTCATTGACCGGAGGCTTTCTCTGATAACCCTGCCGGGCGCCATATTTCTGTGTGTGATGGCGCTCTTACCCTGGTATCTGATGGGCGCGTTCAAGGTCCCGTTCTATTTCGGCGGCACCACCCTGTTGATTATTGTCGGTGTTGCGCTCGACACGCTTCAGCAGATTGAAGCGCATCTGGTGATGCGTCATTATGAGGGTCTGGTTAAGGGCGGCAAGTTCCGCGGCCGGCGATTCGGATAAATACGGGAATATTTTCCTTCCGACAACAGTAGATTGTTATGAGGGAGTCGCAAGGAAAGGCGTCGGACATTGAGCTGATTCGGCGCGCAAAATCGGGTGATACCAGGGCTTTTGACGAGTTGATGACCAGGTATGCTGAGAGTATCTACCGGCTGGTGTTTTCGCTGGCAAGGAACCATGCGGATGCCGATGACTTGTCGCAGGAGACCTTCATCCGGGCCTTTCGGGCAATCGGACGGTATGATGAGCAGTACCGGTTTTACACATGGCTGCACCGGATAGCGGTCAATCTGTGCATCAACCACCTGAAGCGGAAGCAGCGGATTCGATTTGTGCCTCTGCCTGGAAGTGAAATCGGCGGTGAATGGCAGGATATCGCCGACCCGAAGACCGGAACCGGGGATTCTGAGTTGCAGCGCGACCTGGACCGGGCCTTATGCAAGTTGCCTGCCGAGCAGCGGGCGGTTATTGTGTTGCGGGTAAAGGAGGAATTGAGCTATAATGAGATCAGTGAGGTGCTTGAGATACCGGTGGGAACGGTGATGTCGCGGCTGAATCGCGCCCGTTCCCGGCTCAAGCGGTTGTTAAAGGACTATCTGCCAGTATGAAGCGGTCATGTAAGGAAACGAGAAGGCTGCTGAGCCAGTATGCTGACGGTGAGCTGGAGCGGTCTGATGCCATGCGCGTGGAGGAGCACCTCAGGAGTTGTCCTGATTGCCGGCACGAGCTTGCCGCACTCAGGGCGCTTGACCAGATTGTCAAGGAGAAGGACGCACCACCCAAGCTTGCTGAAGAGTACTGGGACTGGCATCGGGCACAGGTGTGGAAGCGCATCAGGACGGTCCGGCGCGAGCGGCAGCAACGTTCGTTCGGGCAGCGGTTCTTCTGGTTCCGGCTGGCTGTGGCAACCGGCGGGGTCGCAGTGGTGCTGATTGCGGTTGTGGCCGGCTGGCGGCTGCTCCAGGTAAGTCCGCAGAAGGTCGAGGCACCGATGGTGGCAGGAGAATTCAGGACTGACGCTGACGCGATTGAGAAAGCCCGAGTTCCGGTCGGCGGCAAAGCGCGGCCGGTGAAGAAGGGCGGGGCTGTTGCCGGTCTGGCAAAGAGGGCCGAAGCAAGGACGACTTCCAAGGCCGTTTCCGAGGAAGCAGACATCGCCATGGACGAAGAAGCCCCGGTTCTGGAAGGCCGGGGGCCAGAAGCGGTGACAGGCCTGAGCAGAGGCAGGCAGGAACAGGTGGCGCGGTCAAGTACGCTGGAACCTGATGTCAAGGCCGTGGGTGTGCTGGCAGGAGCCAAGTTCGCTGATTCGGCGGCTGTCAAGGCTCCGGAGCTGTGCGACATGCCGCCCGAAGTGCTCGACATGCCGATGCTGCCTACAGTCCAGGCCGACGAAACCGCGACCGTGTTCCTGCGGGCTCTGGTCGAGACAGACGGCCTGGTGTCGCAAGTCGAAGTGGAGCGTTCCAGCGGTGTCGAGCTTCTGGATAGTATCGCTGCCGGTAATGTCCAGCAGGCAAGATTCAGGCCGGGTGCTCATGCCGGCAGGAATGTGCGCTGCTGGGTGCAGGTGGAGCAAAGGTTCCAGGCCGAACCTGAGACTACGGACGAAACCGACTCCACGACCAGGATTGAACGGACGCCTGAAGACACCGAGTAGTACACTTCACTACCAACTGATAACCAACTAGCTTCTTTTCCCGGGAATAAACCCCTTTTTCCTGAGGTATGTTTATACGAGGACAAAGAGATGTCACCGTCTAGTTACGCTCAAGACAAGAAGCCCCGAAAGCCCGGGATTCCAACCGCTTCGATGGGCGATATTGCGTTTCTCATCATCATTTTCTTCATGGTGACCAGTGTGTTCAGCCGCGATAAGGGATTGAAGATGGTGCTGCCAGCCGATTCCACAAGGATTCCTCGGTCGAATCTTCTGCCTGTGCTTGTGAATGAGGAAGGTATGGTGAGGGTGGGTGCGGATAGCGTCCCGGTCAGTGTTCATGAAGTGCGCGGTCTGGTGTCTGGGAAGCTCAGGCAGAACCCTGATATGGCAATCGCGCTGCGTGTGAGCAGGCGGGCTCCTTACCATGTGATGATTGAGGTGTTCGACCAGCTCAAGCTGGCCAAGGCACCGCGCATCAGTCTGGTGCCGGTGCAAGACAAGAAAGGAGGCTGAGATGAAAGCCCCAGAGAATAGACAGCCAGACGTCGGCCCAAGACTCAGAGTCATTCGGCAGCATGAGTTCCGGTACAGCCGCAGTATCAGACTGGCGGCCATCACAGCCCTGGTCCTGCTGATATTCGGTTTTCTGTTTATCAGAATGCCGGAAGCAAGGCCGTACAAGCCCAGGACAGACCCGGAGACCATCACTATCAAGTTGCCGGACAGGCTGCTGCAGCCACCAGAACCGCCGAAGCCGAGAGTCCGGCCCAAGCTGCCGATAGCTGACCCGAAAGGCAAGGACACCGATGATGGTGTCGGGATAAATGACTGGGACGACGGCCTGTTCAAACCTCCGTATGCAGTTCCGGATACTCTCGAGGGTGTGGAGGTCTGGCAGGTTGAACGTGAGCCCGACGTCATTCACATTCCGGTTCCTGAGTATCCGGATATGGCACGAATAGTCGGAATCGAGGGCAGGGTGGTTCTTAAAGTTCTGATTGATACATCCGGAGGCGTGGCAGCGGTTCGGGTGCTCGGGAGTTCCGGCAACAGCCTGCTGGACAGCGCGGCTGTGAGTGCAGGCTGGCAATCCCGGTTCACGCCCGGATACCAGGGCACCATGCCGGTTCGGGTCTGGGTGAGAATACCGTTCGATTTCCTGCTGGATTAGGCTTGGTGGATAGATGTTGCAACGTTTTCAGGTTGTGCATCGTCTAAGCGTTTGGAATGGCAATATGCAGGATTTAGCTGGTGAGTTGCTGATGACAGCAGACAACCTGGCCACTTGTGCTGGGAACAAACCTCTGGTTCTCGCGGTATGTCTTCAGAGAAGAGTTGCAGAGTTCTGTGAAAGGAGGTCCTTATGACAGGCAAGCATCTGGTTGCGCTTATCGTGGCACCGCTGATACTTGTGGGAACTGCACTGCCCGCTCCGGCGGTGACTCAGTTGTTGAATGGCCTGCAGGTTGGTAATCCCGTGCGACACGGCGGTCTTACCGTATTCCCATTGACGAGCAAGGCAAGCGGCTCAACCAGGTATCTGACACTGGACAAGGCAATCCGCAAAGGGGATGTCAAGGTGCAGGAAAAGGAAGGCGGCACTGTCAGTACAGTGCGGGTGAAGAACACATCTGACCGGTATGTGTTCGGGATGGCGGGCGAAATCATCACCGGTGCCAAGCAGAACCGGATGCTGCAGCGGGATGTATTGCTGCCTCCCAAGTCAGGGTGGCTGGACCTGTCGGTCTATTGTGTTGAGCAAGGCCGGTGGCACGGCGCTTCAGCGGAATTCGGCAGCAAAGGGCAGATTGCAGCCGGCAGGATACGGGGGAAAGCAGCAAATACCCAAAGCCAGAGTGAAGTGTGGGCCGAGGTTGAAGCCAATAACGAAGCGCTCGGGATCGTGAGTTCCACTCGGAGATACGACGCTGCGCTGGATGACCACGGCGTGCAGGACAAGATTGAGTCCTACAAGAAGGGGCTGGAAAAGGAAGTCCCGAAGCTGGCCCCGAATGCACTCGGGGTGGCGGTCGCGAAAGGCGACCGGCTTGTCTGCGTTGACGTGTTCGGTACGTGTGCGCTGTTCAAGAAGATGTGGCCCAGGCTGCTTGAGTCCTACATAATTGATGCGATTTCCCAGGAGCCGTCAGGTTCTATGAGCAAGAAGGAAGTGGCCGGCTTTCTTCGGGACGGAGCACAGGCCAAGACCGTGGCACAGCCCGCGGTCGGAGCAGGAAAGCTCTACCGGTTGGAAGGCGATGATGCCACTGGTCAGGCGCTGGTTTTCGGCAAGGAAGTGGTGCACCTGGATCTGTTTCCAGAGGACAGCGAGAGCAGTCCGCTTCGGCTGGACATCAGGCGACAAGGTCTCGAGCGCTAGCTGAGGCAAGGGTGTCACCCTGCCATTCCGGGAAATCGGTGACGCTAAACGGTTTTCGGGCCCCGACAGCGGAGTTAACAACGGACCGGAGATGGCCGAGAATCGCCGGCAGAAAGATGGCTGACTTGAACTCAATGCCGCGAAACAGCGATGCCCGTGACGGGCGCAGGAGACAAGTTCTGTATCCCCGAAAGCCCACAATGCCCGAAATGCTCCAGAACTTACTTGTTCTTCAACAGTCAGGTTCGTCTTTCTTGGCTTCGCTCTATGATACCAGTCAGTATCATGAAAGCAAGCCGAATGCCGGCTGATTCATAGGGTCGTGGAAATGGCCGAAATGCCGGGTTTTCCGAAGGTTGGCTCAAGGAGGGTGGTCGGATAAGGGATACCCACCGGTCGCGGGGCAGGCGGTCTCTCTCGTGGTCTGCCAGGTTGTGACCCAG
>JAUWNN010000061.1 GCA_030612625.1 Caldifarciminota bacterium | reverse complement strand
GGAGAAGAAACCACAGATAAACACGGATGAACCTAGCGCGGCCCCCGAAGACCCGCAACCAAACCAGGATTAGCCACGAACTCACGAAAGGCACGAAAGAGAAGTAACCGCAGATGAATACCGATGAACGCAGATTCCTTTTCGGACTCTATCTGTGCAATCTGCGTAATCTGCGGTTCAGCCGAGACCGAGCAACGAATTGGCCATGAAATCACGAAAGGCACGAAACAGGAATGACAGCGCAAAACATCTTCGCGAAAACGACGATCTTGTACCTTTGTAGTACAAAGAGGACCCCTTTGTCATTCTGAGGCGAAGACGAAGAACTTCAACCACAAAGACGCAAAGGAATCGAAGTTCAGAGTCCGAAGCCCAAATGACCAATCAATGTCAAAGCCCCAATGTCCAACGGCGGAATCTCAAACACGAAGACCCTAAGGAATAGAAGTCCAAAGCCCCAATGTCCAACGGCGGTCCGGGATTGGGCCTTTGGATTTGGTCGTTAGCCGGCGCTATACTTTATGCATCAGGAATTCCCAGAGCCCGGGCCGGGAAACCCGTTTTTCCATGATGAAGCTGCCCTGCTGGATGAAAGGCCGGAACTCCTGGGCATAGTACAACTGCCGCTGGCTGGCATTGCGTCTGTACCAGACTTTGCCCTGCCTGAGGGTTCGACGGAGGCCTTCGTCATAGATGCCATCCATCGTGCGGAATCCGAGGTCCAGGAGGGTTATGAGCATCGCGACATGCCTGGGATATGCGACTACTGATTTGGCTTTGTTCTTTCTGGCCAGCCCCAGGACAAGCTCGAGCAAGAAGATGGAGTAATGCCGGCACCGGTATTTGGGCCGCATATACGCTCTGGTCAGTTCCCAGCGACGTTCGTCTCTGCCTTCAGCATCAAGCCAGCGCGGGTCAATCCGGTCGTAGCCCATGTATTCCTTGCCAGACTCCTCAGACCCCAGATATATCTCAAGCAGTTCGTCGCCGGTAACTACGTCGCTGTGCCGGCGGAATGAGAACCAGTGGTCCCCAACCACCAGTTCGGGCTCAGGGTAGACGTTCTTGGCCTGGGGCCTGGTTTTCATGAAACGGTTCAGTTCGTCGTAGGTTTTGCACGGAACTGCATTGACGATACTTTGGACCCAGGTCAGCATCGTTTCTCTGTCAGGCATGGTTTGAGTCTAGGGGTTGGGGCCGGTGAGGTTTGCTTCCTGAAGCAGTTTCTGGAGTTCGGTTTCGTTTTCCACATTCACTTTGCGCGACTTGGAGCCGACATAAGGGCCGACAATACCGGCTTCTTCGAGTTGGTCGATTATCCGGCCGGCACGGGCCCAGCCGACGTCAAGCCGGCGCTGGAGCATCGAAACTGACGCTTCCCGGTGGCGGACTACGAGCCGGGCGGCCTCAACGAACTTTTCATCCAGTTCCCGGGCTTCCCGTTTCTGCTGGCGGGCGTGTTTTTCCACGGCGCCGCTTTTCACTTCGGACAGCGGTTGATGGTAGGGCCGGCTGAAAAGCTCGTCAGCTACTTCTTCAGGCAGGATAGCGCAGAGGGCCTGCCGTTTCCTCTTGATGCCGGACTTGGTCGGGTCATAGAGGATATCGACGACGTCTTTTTCGACGATTGTCCTTGCTTTCGCGGCCGGGTCCGGGACTTTGCCGGCCAGCAGTTCAGTCAGGTAGGCAACAGTCCACAGGTCGACAACCCGCTTTGTTGCCCGCTCGGACACAAAAGCGCCGTGGAGTCTTATCGGCTCGCCTTTGCCCGGGGGCAGGAACAGCATGTCTCCCTTTCCGAGCAGGGCTTCGGCACCGTTCATATCCAGGATAGTACGCGAGTCGGTCTTGGACGCAACCTGAAACGCAATCCGGCAAGGGAAGTTGGCCTTAATCAGACCGGTGATTACATCAACTGACGGCCGCTGGGTGGCGAGAATCAGATGGATACCTACAGCCCTTGACATCTGGGCGAGCCGGGTGATGCGTTCTTCGATTTCGTTCGGGGCCCGCAGCATCAGGTCGGCCAGTTCGTCAATGACAACTATGATATAGGGTTTTTTCTCATGTCCTTCAGTCCGGGCCCGGCTGTTGTAGCTGGCGATGTCGCGGACCCCGAGCTCGGCGAATTCGCCGTAGCGCACTTCCATAATCCTGACGACTTCGTCCAGTCCTTTAACCGCTTTTTTCGGGTTGATGGTCGTGCGGCTCAACAGGTGGGGAATCGGGTTGTACACCGGCAGTTCCAGTTGCTTCGGGTCAATCGTGAGCAATCGGACGTCGCGGTACGAGGCGCGGTAGATGATTGAGCAGATGATGGAGTTGATGCATACTGATTTGCCCGAGCCGGTGGTGCCGGCGATGAGGATATGGGGCATGGTGCGCAGGTCAGCACAATAGGGCTCGCCGGTAATGGTTGTTCCGAGCGCGAATCCGAGTGGGGGCTTTTCGGCCTGGAAAGCCTTTGACGTCAAAAGGTCGTGCAGGTGAACGATGCGCCGTTCCTTGTTGGGAATCTCAATACCGACTGCGTTCTTGCCCGGTATCGGCGTAAGGATGCGTATCCGTTCGGCTGAAAGAGCCAGGGATAAGTCGTCGGCCAGATTCTCGATGCGCTGGATTTTGATTCCCGGGGCCGGTTCCAGTTCGAATCGGGTAATCATCGGACCGGAAACGATGCCTGAAATTCGGCCGTCAATCCCGAACTGGCGCAGCTTGTCCAGAAGCTGGTCTGCTTCCTTTCCCGATTCGGCCGGGTCTTTGAATACCTGGTCTTCCGGGCCCGGTAGGTCGAGTTGCTCAAGGAATGATGCCTGGAACTGACTCAGGTCGAACTCAGGCAACGGGCGTGCGGGTCGGGCAGCCGGTTTCTCAGAGGTGGCTTCCCGGAATAGAGGTTCAGGTTGTACCGTGGGCTCCGACGTTTCGCTCGGCTCTGATTCAGGCCCGGGCCGGACCGGCGGCTCTGTTTTTGCCCGGCGGCGCGCGCGGGCAGACAGCGCACGCCGGCGCAAGGCGAGTACCAGCCTCTTGAGCAGAGTGACCGGGCCTCTCGGTGAGGGGAAAGGTATGAATACGGCAAGCACGATGACAAATGCGGCTATCAGCACAATGAGTGTGCCGGCCGGGCCCAAGAAGCTCTTGAGAGCTCTGGTCATGGCAAGGCCGAAACTGCCGGCCACAGGGAACTGAACCTGTGTGCCTGGAGCGCAGTACCAGGATGACCCGGGAGTGAAGTAAGCGAGAAACAGACAGAGGAACAACCCGAGCAGGATGAAGAACAGCGAGCGGACAAGATACGCGGTTGTGGCCCGGCCGAGCCACAGCCCGAAGCCCCAGAGAATGGCGAGGGCCGGTAGCAGGTACACACCGAAGCCGAGCAGGCCGGACAGCAGCTTGCCTTTGCACGCACCAAGCCAGCCGCCGAAGTTGTCGCCGGCCAGGACTGCACCGGTCTGAAATGACAGCAGGCAGGCTGCGAGCAGGATTCCGGACAGGAGAAGGAAGAAACCGGCGAACTTGCGCCAGGGTGGTTTCTCAAGCAGACTCAGAATCGCAGCGGCTGCCCCAAGTAGAGGTACGGCAATACTCGTCCATCCCAGTGCGCCGAAGAGTGCATGGGCAAGGTGGTTTCCGAGCCAGCCGCAGTAGTTGGTCTGAGGTGTTCTCAGGCCGAACAGGTGGCAGCCGAGACTCAAGAGGGTGAAGACTATGACGACAGCGACGATAATACCGACCACTACCTTCAGGCTGCGGCCGGTCGGTTTGGGTTTGCGTCTGGCGCGCATATGTTACATTACTGAATAACCGGCAAAAATAAAGCTGAATATCCGGACCAGCGGGGCCATATACAGCCAGAGTATCGAGAATCCGGTCAGTTGTCCGATGAGGATAACGCCGATGAGAATCATGAATCCGTATCGCTCGAGCCGGGCGTAGCTCGCGGCAAGGTTTGGAGGGAGGAAGTAGTAAAGGAGACGCGACCCGTCAAGAGGCGGGATTGGAATCAGGTTGAAGAAGCAGAGTATCACGTTGAACAGAACGAAGTAGTTGGCGATGGTCAGGGCAAAACCGGTAATGCCCAGAAGGATGAAAACGCGTATCACAAGACCGGCAATCGCAGCGGTGATAAGGTTTGCGGCCGGGCCGGCAAGCGCGGACAGGGCCATATCCCGGGTGGGATGGCGGAAGTATGCAGGATTGATCGGAACCGGTTTGGCCCAGCCGAACCGGAAGAAGAACAGGGCGATGGTGCCGATCGGGTCCAGGTGTTTGAGCGGGTTGAGGGTGAGCCGGCCCATCATCTTGGCGGTCGGGTCACCGAGCCGGTAAGCGACATAACCGTGGCTGAATTCGTGGATAGTCAGGCCGAACAGTATTGCCGGCCCTGACAGAACCAGGCTTCTGAGCATGTCCCCGAAGTTGAACATCACTGTTTCCGCATCTTGCGGACCAGGTTCCGAGCTAGGTCAAGCTCTTGTTCCGAAGACTTGACCCGGCAATCCAGCCGGGCATAGAGAAGCCGGTTCAGAACCGTTCGATACTTGGGGCCGGGGACAAGGCCCAGTTTGCGAAGCTCCCTGCCGGTAACAGTGGTGGTTACCGAGGAGAGCTGTTCAAGATACAGGGTGATGACCGAGGCGACTTCCCGGGATTCGAGCAGGGCAAGAATCCGCAGCGCCGGTTCGGGAACAGGATGGAGCAGTCGGTAGATGGTGCTGGGTCGTTTGACCCTGATAAGCCGGGCCCGGATGGCAGAGAAGTTTCTGATAGCCTGGACTGATTCGCGTTCTGATTTGGTGACCGGGAACCGGTCGGTCACCGGCAGTTCGCTCAGCAGGAAGACATAAAGCAGGTCCGGCCTGGTACTCTTTGAGGCCAGGCCCTGGAGCCCGGACAGGAAATCCCGGGATGGCTGCCAACCAAAGCAGGTCTGGAGCAGTTTCTCCTTGACTGTCGCTTCGAGCATCTGGAGTCTCAACGGCTCAGAACAGATAAGTCGCAGTTCATACAGAACCCGTTCAGGGGTGAGGAGGGCCGGACAGCCTTGCTTGATTGAGTTGCGCATCAATCTCAGGGTTTCGAGTTCAATCTCGAAACCGAACCGGATAGCAAAACGGATGGCGCGGAAAATCCGGGTGGGGTCGTCAATGAAACTGTTCGGGTGAAGGATTCGCACCAGTCTGCGGGCAAGGTCCTGTTGTCCGGAATGGGGGTCGAGCAGATTACCGAAGTTCCCGGGCGAAATCTCCAGAGCCAGGGCATTGATGGTGAAGTCGCGGCGGATAAGGTCATTCTCGATTGATGCCGGTTTCACACGAGGCAATGTCGCAGGCCGGGAATAGGTTTCAGTCCTGGTCTGGGTGATGTCGATATGGGTCGAATCGGGCAAGGTAACCGTGCCGGTAAGGAAGCGGGAATGGAATACAAACCGGCCATGAACTCGGGCTGCGATTTCTCTTCCTACTTTCTGGGCGTCCGATTCGACCGCGATGTCAGTGTCCGGACCTGACCGGCCGAGCAGGATGTCACGCACCGGCCCGCCGACAAGAAAAGCCCGGGTCCTGTACTTGCCAGCCAGCCTGCCCAGAAAACAGAGCAGTTCCTGGCCCGGCAATGAACTGGGTAGCCCGGGCTTTTTCCTCAAGCGCGGCCGGGCCGGGCTAGAACCCAAGATTCTTGGCGACCTGGTCCTTGCCCTGGACTTTGATTTTGCCGAACCGGCCTTCGTATTTCTTGATGTTCTCAGCCAGGGCGTTGTGCAGCAGTTGGGCGTGCTGCGGGGTCATGACGATGCGCGAGAACACTTTGGCTTTGGGCAGGCCGGGAAGGATGCGCGCAAAATCTATGATGAACTCTGAGGCCGAGTGGGCGATGAGGACGAAGTTGGAATATATCCCCTCAGATTCCTTTTCGCCGATTTCGACCTGAATCGGTTGGCCCTGGTGTGTCGGTTTCTTTTCCGTGTCCATTCGCTCTCCTTTGGTTGAATTCTAAATCGCCAAGCCCGAGTGTCAAGCAAGCTGGGCTGAGCGGACTGCTAACCTTTCGTCAGCCGGAGAAAGCGGCGCTTGCCGACTTTGAGAATCCGTGACTCGGACTCGAGCCGGACTGTGAACTCGACATCTTTGATTCGCTCGCCATCCAGATAGATGGCTCCTTCGCGCAGCTTGCGCCTGGTTTCGCTTTTCGAAGGAAGCAGCCCTGCTTTCGCCACAAGCTCAACGATGTTGACCCCGTCGGCCGGCACGGCAAACTCCGGCATTTCATCAGGCAAGCCCTTTTGCCGGAATACCCGGTCAAACTCCTCGGTCGCCCGCCCGGCATCATCGGCAGAATGATAGATGGTGACTATGTCTCTTGCCAGTTCTGCCTTGATGTTGCGCGGGTTCTCGCCCGAGCTCAGTTGTTCCTCAGTTTTCTTCAGTTCCTCTTCAGTGCGGTTGGTGCAGAGCCGGAAGTAGTCCGTAATCAGGTCGTCCGGTATCGACATCAGCTTGCCGAACATCTCCTCGGGCGAATCCTTGATGCTGACGTAGTTGCCGTATGACTTGCTCATTTTCAGCTTGCCGTCGAGCCCGATAAGCAGCGGCATGGTCATCACGACCTGAGGTTCCTGGCCGAACTCCCGCTGCAGGGCGCGGCCCACAAGGAAATTCAGATACTGGTCTGTACCGCCCAGTTCGATGTCGGCCCGGACAGCAACCGAATCATACCCCTGGAACAGGGGATAGAGCAGTTCGTGCATGTGGAGCGGTATTCCTTTGTCGAGCCGGGTTTTGAAGTCCTCCCGTTCGATGATGCGGGCGACTGTGTACTTGGCGGCAATGTTGATGATATCCGAGCCGCTCAGTTTGTCAGACCATTCCGAGTTGTAGCGGAACTCGCACCGGGCCGGGTCCAGAATCTCGAATGCCAACTCGCGGTACCGCTTCACGTTTTCCTGCACCTGTTTGTCTGTAAGCTGGGGCCGAGTTCTTGACCGGCCGCTCGGGTCCCCAATCTTGCCGGTGAAGTCTCCGACAATCAGTACCGCGATGTGGCCGGCATCCTGGAACTGACGCAGCTTGCGCAGGGGAACTGCGAATCCCAGATGGATGTCCGGACCCGAGGCGTCAATGCCCAGCTTCACCCGCAGGGGCGTACCGGTGCGGCGCGACTTCTCCAGTTTTGCTTCGAGCTCGGCTTCTGTTTCCAGCAGTCCGACGCCGCGCTTCAGGAGTTCCAGGGACGGCGCTTCGCACCGGGCCAGATGGGGAGATTCCTTTTTCATTTCAGAGTCTGCCGCTATGCGGCATCCTTCTACATCTTGAAGTTGCCGAAATCTTCGGGGTTGATGCTGCGCAGCTTCGAACGCAGCTCCTTGATTCGTTCTTCATCCGCGACCGAGACAACGTGGCTCGCTTTGTCCATGACTTTGTCGGCCACAAAGATGGGCGCCTGGACGCGCAAAGCCAGCCCGACCGAATCGGACGGCCGGGCGTCGATGGTCACCATCCGGTCTGAGGTCTCAACCACAAGTTCAGCATAAAAGGTGTCGTGTTCGATTCTGGTGACGATGACCCGGCGGATCCGGCCACCCAGGGTTTCAACCATGCGCCGCATGAAATCCAGGGTCATCGGCCTTGGGAACTTCGTGCCCTGAAGCGCATAGGCAATGGCCGAGGCTTCGAGAGGGCCGATGTAGATCGGCAGGATTCGGTCTCCGTCCAACTCGCGCAAGAGGACTACCGGTGAGTTGTTAGTGTTGTCAATCAGCAGGCCGTCTACTTTGACTTCGATCATGCAGGTTGTTCAGCGACCCAGAGCTTGACGGTCGCGGTGACCTCATGACCGAGTTTGATGGGGATCTCGTAAACCCCTGGGCCCCTGACCGGCTCGGCAAGAACGATGGAATGCCGGTCGATTTCAAATCCCTGCTGGGTAAGAAGCTCAGCAATGTGCGTGTTGGTTATAGCGCCGAATGCACCTTCGTCACCCATCTTGATGGTCGTCTTCACAGAAACCAAACCAAGCTTCTCGGCCAGGCCGGTGAGCCGTTTCTTGACTTTCTCTTCCTTGGAGGCGAGCTGGGTTCTGATGGTTTCGAGTTGCTTCAGATTGGCTGGTGTTGCCCTGAGCGCCATTTTCCTGGGAAGGAGGTAGTTGCGACCGTAGCCATCTTTAACGTTTACAACCTGGCCTTTGGTACCGAGCCGTTCAATATCCCCAAGCAGGATGAGTTTCATCGGTTGCTGTAAGGAAGTAAGGCCATGTTCCGGGCGAGTTTGATCGCAGGAGTAAGCATCCGCTGGTGGCGCGAGCATGTCCCGGACAGTTTCGATGGGACTATCTTGCCTCTTTCGGTCAGGAAGTTACGCAGATTCGGGTCCTTGAAATCTACGTGTTTTATTCTATTGTCGCAGAAATAGCACGTGCGCCTCCGGGGCGTGAATTTCTGCCTTTGTCTTGGTCTTTGTTTTGCAGTTCTCATGATTATCGTCAAGAATAGGCGAATCGGGCAGAATGTCAAGAGCAAGGCGGGTTGGAAATGTGGTTCCCCGGACGCTTTGTTCAGGGCTTGACAGCAGAGTAAGGTGGTGGTAGATAGAGAAGTGAGTCGGCGGAGATGAGGATGGCCGGAGGCGTTTCCGGCATCCGAGTCGGGAGGAACAAAACCTCATCAGTTTCGCCGACCACCCGATGAAATCCAAGGCGGTTGTTGATACCAGCGGCCAGGAGTATTTCCCTGACATCGTTGTGCTCCGGCTCGGAACCGAGCGGCCGGTAATGCTGGTTGAGGTTGAGACTGAATCGACTGTAACCCCGGAAGAGGCGAAGGAGTGGGAGCAGTTCAGCAAGCTGGGCGGCAGGTTCTATCTCTATGTGCCGCGCGGGTATGGACTCAGAGCCGTGGAACTGAGCAAGGGATTCAAGGCTGACCAGTTGTTTGAGTACTGGGAAGAGGGCGAGCACTACTCGCTCCAGCGGTACGCGTAAAGTCGGTCCTGACGGTTTAGCTTGACAGAGCCGGGTTTCGTTTCCAGAGTTAGCATCAGGTGAAAGAGAATCCTGCTGTTGTGACCGCGCCGAACCGCCGGTTCAAGCTGGCCAATTACAACGTGTACAACCTGGGAAGGAAGGACTACCCGGAGCCACGCTTCTATGAGGCAAAGCTGACCTGTATCGCCAATGTGTTGTGCAGGCTGGATGCGGACCTGGTGGCGATTGAGGAGGTGCGTGAGCCGGAAAGCTTTCGTGAGCTGGCCGAAGCGGTTGGTCTTTATCCAGAGCGGTTTCTTGCAGACCCGCCTGAAGAGCATCGGAGGATTCAGACCGGGATTCTCACACGGCTCCCGGTCCTTGAGCACGGGCAATGGTTTGATTTCCCCGCGGTGCTGCCGGGCCAGACCGGGGAAATGGTTCAGTTGAAGTTCCGAAGGCCGGTTCTCTGGGTCCGGGTGAGATTGCCCAACAAGGAAACGCTGCTTGTTGTGGCGGTGCATCTGAAGTCCCGGCGGCCGGAAACCGAAGGGATACCAGAAACCGAGCCAATCCGGCGCCAAGAGGTGCTGGGCCGGGCCTTGGCAGTCGCAGGCCGAACCCTGGAAGCGGCTGGGTTGCGCTGTCTCCTGGATTCCGCTATGGACTTGGGAGCTGCTGACCACTACGTGGTCCTGGGGGACTTCAATGACAGTCCGGATTCTGAGCCGGTGAGCCTGGTGATGGGTATTGAGGATGAGGTCCGGGATACAGCCGATACCCAGGTCAGGCGCCTTTTCCCGGTAGCGTGGTGGATGTCCCAGGAACGACTTTTTTCCTTTGCTGGAGGTGGCCGGCGCGAGCTCCTGGACCAGATACTGGTGAGTCAGGATTTGTCCCTGGGATTGAGCCGAGCCGGAGTTGAAAGCCAGTTGCTCGAGCCGACCCTGGGTCAACGGCCGGAAGCCAGGCGTGCATATCCGGGTTCAGACCACGCACCGGTATGGGCTGAGTTCGAGTTGTCGGCCAAGGCGACAGGCAATTCTGGGAGATAGTCATGCGGGCCAGAGCACTATTGGTGTTGCTTGCAGCAGGCGGGGCCGGTTTTGCGGACCTGAGCTATGTTGAGTGCTCGAACGGGTTTCAGAACAACCCGGTGCTTGAGGGGGGCCGGACCGAGTTGGAGTTAGCCGACATCGACAACGACGGTAACATCGACATCGTCTGCATCGGGGACCACGGCAGCCCGTACGTCAACACCGAGGAACACGGGGTGATGGTCTGGTTCGGCGACGGGGCCGGCAACTGGAGCGTGTTCCAGTTCGGTGACTTCGGGTACGGCGGCGGCGCGGTCGGCGACGTGAACGGTGACGGCAACTGGGACGTCGGGTATGGAATGCACCACGCCTGGTCGAGCAACGACTTGGGTGACCAGCTTCTCGAAGTGGCGCTCGGCGACGGCACCGGCCGGAACTGGACACCATGGGATGACAGCCTGGCACTGGAAGGTCAGGACTGGGGTATGTTTTCGACCGATTTCGCGGACATTGACAATGACGGTGACCTTGATGTCGGCTCAATTTCGTTCGGCGCTGACGACGGGATTCATGTTTATCTGAATCTGGAAAACGGAGCTTGGCGCCGGTCGTTCGGGTTCCTCGGCGGCAACAGCAAGATGGAGTTCTACTTCCGGGACGTGAACCGTGACGGCAACGCCGACGTCATCGCTGCGCACGGAACCGGCAGCATCTGGTTCGGTGACGGCACCGGCGGGTTCACGCCTGCGAATACGGGTTTGCCGGGTTCGTCGTACGGGCTGCGCGGCCTTTCGCCGGGTGACGTTGACAATGATGGGGGCTGCGATGTGTCGTTCGCAAACTCGGACGGCGGGGTCGAGGTGTGGGTGTGGGATGATGCGGGTCAGATGTGGCAGGATTTCTCGGGTTCCCTGCCTGACAGCGGGAGCTTCAGGGCAACCGAACTGTGCGATATGGATGCGGACGGATTCATCGACGTGTGTGCGCTGGGCCGCGGGCTTCTGAAAATATGGACCGGTGATGGAGCCGGAAACTGGACCGAAGCGGCTTCAATCAACACCGGGACGCCCGGCTACTACTCCGCCCTGCGCAGCGGCGCGGACTTCGACCATAACGGTCTGCCCGACCTGGCGATAATTGTCAAGGAAGGCCCCTGGCCAAATGACATCAACGTGGCCCACGCGTACAAAGAGACGAGCCCGGTTGAAAGCCTGGGAGTCTTTCCGGTTTTCCCAAGAGGAGGGGAGAAGTTCATCGGCGGCTCGGTGCAGTTCATTGACTGGTGGAGCGAAGCGCCGAATGCTGAGTCAACCCGGGTAAGGCTTGAGCTTTCTATTGAGGGGCAAGGCGGGCCGTGGGAGTTGATTGTGGATAGCCTGAAGAATGCGGGCCGGTACCAGTGGACGGTGCCGGACGGAGTTGTTTCCGGGAACTGTTTTGTCAGGTACACGGTTTACGGACCAGGGGGAGAGTGTTCATGTACTACACTTCGGGCTTTTGCGATTGGGAACCCGACAGGGATCTTCGAAGAGAGGATTCCAAGGGGCAATGGTTCCCGGGATCGAGTGGCCCTTATCAGTATTGCTCCGAATCCGGTGACCGACCGGGCGGTGGTTGAGTTCGGGCCTCAGGTGACTGGGCTGGTACGGTTGGTGCTGTATGACGTGAGTGGAAGGGAAGTCAGGTCCTGGCAATGGCAGCGTTGTACCGAGGACGCGGGAACAACTGTGGTTCTCGGGCTTGAACATGTGCAGGCTGGACCTTACTTCCTCAGACTTGTGACCCAGAAGGGCGTTGCAGTCCAGAGGCTCGTGAGGCAAAGATAGACTTCACGAGTTGGATGCATAGAATGTGCTCGTCAGGCCACGCTATGTGTCGTTTGAGACACCAGACCGGTTCTTGAGAGAAGAGGGTCTGCGTGGCAATCTGACAGGAGCGCGGCATGGAAAGAGCAGTCAGACCAAAGCGAAAAGGAGGAAAGATGAGCAACTGGCTCAAGCTAGGACTGGTTTTCTCAGTGGCAGTGATGTTTATGGTTTCCTGCCAGAAGGCTGACCCGGAGGCCGACAAGGCCGCGGTGCAGGCTCTGGTGGAGCGAGATTCGGTCTGGTTTAGCGCGAACACCGAGATGGGCGATTCCACATCAGGCGGGTTTGTTGACGGCGATACCGCAGTTTTCTGGTGGCGGGGAACTCAGACCCATGACGAGCCGAATCTCACGATTGAAGTGGTCGGTGACTCGGCCTGGGTGGACTGGTCACGTCACAACTATGGCGATTTCTACGTGCTGGCCAACCTGCCAACCGATGATTCGCTGGTGCTCTGGACCAAGGACCTTGTGGAGACGGCCCGACTGCGCGGGGTTTTCACGCGTGAAGGCCAAACCGGAGACGATGACCGGGGCTGGAAACTGAATAAGGTCTCTCTGGCCTATGGCCGGTCAGATTCGGCTCAGACTGTCTTGATTGACAGCATGAAAATCGAAAGTGCCACTGTTGGCGAATTGGTGATTGTCGACCCGCTGAACACATACTATGGGCTGGAAGACCTGGTGTGGTTCACACCGGGCGAGGAAGTGACGCTCACGCTGTATACCGATACTGAGGAGGGCGTTGCTTTCCTTCATACGTTTGTACTCATCTGGCCGTTCTATGTCCGGGTTCCGTTCACGGACGAAGGCGGCGGTGTATACAGCGGAACCTGGCATGCGCAACTGCTGCCTTTCCCGAGGTTCGCGATTCTTGACCTGATGACCAGAAGCACCATCTACAACCCGGAAGCAGCCTACGATTTCAACGGCTGGCTTTTCCCGTACACGATTAAGACCGCGGACTAGCCTGTCCGGACCGAGATTCTCGCAGAGGGGGCTCTTGCCCCCTTTGCCTTTTCGGCCTAGCCTGAAGAGGGCGGATAACGGTGAGGCGGATAACGGTGACGCTAAACGGTTTTCGGGCCCCGACAGCGAAGTTGACAACGGGCCGGAGATGGCCGAGAATCGCCGGCAGAAAGATGGCTGACTTAAACTCAATGCCGCGAAACAGCGATGCCCGTGACGGGCGCAGGAGACAAGTTCTGTATCCCCGAAAAGCCCACAATGCCCGAAATGCTCCAGAACTTGCCTGTTCTTCAACAGTCAGGTTCGTCTTTCTTGGCTTCGCTCCATGATACCAGTCAGTATCATGAAAGCAAGCCGAACGCCGGCTGATTCATAGGGTCGTGGAAATGGCCGAAATGCCGGGTTTTCCGAAGGTTGGCTCAAGGAGGGTGGTCGGATAAGGGATACCCACCGGTCGCGGGGCAGGCGGTCTCTCTCGTGGTCTGCCAGGTTGTGACCCAG
>JAUWNN010000173.1 GCA_030612625.1 Caldifarciminota bacterium | reverse complement strand
TCCCCTACGCCCTTCCGGACGCCATTCCGAACGCACTGACCGCCGCGCGGCCGCGCGCTCTGCCACGCGCTGTGCCGGTCGCTTTGCCGGTCGCTTTACCGGTCGCTTTGCTGGTCGCTATGCCAGGCGTTATGACCTGGGGGGTTGGGGAGGGAAAAATGGAAGAAATGGGCCAAGGGTTCGAGGATTCAAGAGTTAGGCCCTGATTTCGGCTTGCCATCTGTCCTACATCGTTGTAGAATGTGTGCGAGAGAAGAATCAACGTGAAAAGACCGAAAGACACCTTTGTTTTCCCTCCGGAACTCGGACACCGGTTGCGGGAGTTGCGCGGTCGCGCCGGTTTGACTCAGGAAGAACTGGCCAATCTGATGGGCAGGACCGGCCGCAAAGCCGGCAACCTGGTCAGCAGGCTCGAGCTGGGCAGGCAAAAGCATCCTTCGCTCAGCATCATCGCCGACTACCTGCGAGCCTGCCACAGGCAGGCGTGGCAATCCTCCGTCCGCTCGGCCTCTGGAATCCTCGAATCCTTCCTTCGGCAGCCGGATTGTCAGAAGGAAATCAAAGACAGGAACTGACCGCAACCAGACTCACACCTTGACGAATATCAGATTCATAAATGTGGGTAACGTCCCATAAGGTCCTGCCTACTCCATCCACTCACCTGTGCTCGGCAACCGGCCTTTGTGGTCTACAGGTTCTTCCGCCTGACCCGCCAGCGCTTGGCCACACTGTCAACATCCATATCCTTGACCCCATCTGACCACCACTTCGCAAACTTCACGTCCGAACTCGCCGGCTTGGGGTCAGGACAGTCTATCAGAACCCTTGTCGGCATGGCCACCGAATCACCAAGTATCAGTGCCTCGCCCGTACGCAGGGCCGGAAGCATGTTCATCAACCCGACCAGCGAGTCCGGAACAAGACGCCGGACATAAGCCTGGTCGTCCGGATTGGTAAGGCGCATGGGAATGAACGTATTGCACTGCGAAAGCACGGTATCCGACAGCTCTTTGGGCCGCTGGCTTACCACTATCATTCCGACTCCGTACTTCCTCCCCTCTTTTGCCACACGCTCGAGCGCAGTCTTTGCGGTCGAGAACCTGACGTCGGTGCTGCTCGGAGCATAGTTGTGCGCCTCCTCGTACACGAGGAGAATCGGAAACCGGGTCCGGTCCGGGTTCCACTGGTTGAACTCGAACGCGATACGCGACACAACCGCAACAACCACCCCGACCGCTTCTGACGGTATCCCGCTCAGGTCAATAATGACCATCTTCTTGCCGGTGTCTATCGAGAGGTAGTCTTTGAGCAGCCTGGTCAGGCTCTCGTTGTCAGCATAGGAGGTTGACGAGAACATGAAACCGAAGCGGGGGTCGCTGGTCTTGCTCTCAAATCGAATCAGGAAACGGTCGAACACCCCGTACAGCGGCCCGGGCACCAGCATTCCGTCACTGTTGTGAACCATCTGGATGTTCCAGCCGCGAATCTGCTCAAGCAGGTCATCCAGGGCGAAGTAGATTGGAGAATCGGCTGTCAGCGCTTTCTCCATGCCGGCAGTCTCCTTGCTCACCGAACCCTGGCGAGCCCGCACAAGCGCGTCGCGCAGCACGGTAATCTGGTTCTTGGCCGTGAATTCGTTCATGTCAACAGTCAGGTCGCAGAGCTCATCGAAGTTCAGCAGCCAGTATGGAAGCTCGACCTTGTCCGCCTCGACAAGAAGGACGTCATCACCCGGAAAAGCAGCCGCATACTCGCCGTGCAGGTCCAGAACCACGATATGGGTATCCGGGAACTTCTTGATTGCATGCTGCAGAATGCTTGCGACTGTGCAGGTCTTGCCGCATCCGGTAGTCCCGAGCACAGCGATGTGCTGGCCGAAGAACCGGTCTGCCTGAACATAAGAACGCTGGTCTTCGGCCTGGGCCGGCCGGCTGAACGAATAGTCGTAGCTCACAAACTCCGAGAAGATCCCCTTGAGTTCCTTAGAACTGACCATTCTGACTTGCTGTCCGACATTCGGATACACCGCAACCCCGCGACTGAATCGGCCATCGGAATAGAGAGTTCCCATGAGAATGCAGTCGGCAACCTTCCGGCCGGCTGCTCCTGCACCCTTTCGCCCCGAAACACCGGCCGGCGCGCCATTCTCCATCCGGACACTGGTGACTATTCCGATGACATTGTGGTCCTGAAAGGGAATCTTCACATGGGAACCCGGTTGCCCGGGATAGTAGTCCTCAACCAGCGGCACCGTGGTATCAACCGTCAGTTCCACCAGGGCCCGCTCTCCGTTCACTTCAACAACATAGCCGATATCAGCATCAACTGGCTTTGCCATATACTCTTCCTCCTTGAAAAGGCGACAGGCTCTTCTCGATAAATCGGAGTGAAACCGGAATAATCATCTATTGCTCCTCGCCTCGCATCATAAACCAGGAACAGCCTCTGTCAATGGCTGGCGACCTGTCTCCTTTGCCCAAAACCCGGCTGTTGCCGGCAGGACATCCCTCGGCATGTCATAAATCGTTGACCCCGGCCGGAATCCGGCTATAATTACTATCGTTCAATCAGTTTGGGAAGGAACGGAAAAAACAGGAGGTATGAATGGATACAGACAGCTACCACAGCAGAATGCTGACCATCAGCATCTGGATAGCCGGCCTGGCAACCGCCGGGTTCATGGTGGCGGACATAATCACAAAGCCGCCCGTGACATGGCTGACCCTGATGCCGGTCTACTGCCTGGCAGTGTTTGCATTGCTGCATAGTATGTCCTTCCTCGGTCCCAGACGTGCTCTATGGTTCCTGACCGTCGGTCTGCTCGTTTCGTTTGCTGCTGAATACCTGGGCACGAATTTCGGTGCCATATTCGGCAGCCACTGGTTTGCCCGCGCTCGCGACCTCCGTCTCGAAATGGGTGTAATGCTCCCGGGTAGGGTCCCGCTCGGGATTGTACTCACCTGGTACGGAATGCTCTACATTGCATTCCTTGTCAGCACTTACCTGGTTCGGTCACGGCCGTCCAATACCAGCGCTTTCACCGCTGTGCCCCTGGCAACCGGTCTGCTGATGGCGTTCTGGCAACTCACCGCCGGGCCGATGGCCGTAGTCCGCGGCACTATGGGGTTTGCCCGGTCCGGGTTCTACCACGGCATTCCGCTCTCGAGCTTTATCGGCTGGTTTGCAACCGCGATGTTCGTCATCCTCTTCTTCCAGACCATTGAACCGGCCGCGGCCGACACTGACCGGTTCCTCAAGAACCCCCGCACCGGCTCGCTCGCGTTCATCATGTTCGGGCTTACCCTGGTTTACCCGATAGTCATGTGCTTCCGCATGAAACTCTTCGGAGCCGCCTGGCTCGGCGTTGTGGTACTTCTGCTGGTAATGCTTACGTTCGCAATCCGGGGCAGAAGCCTGGTCCCGGTTGCCAGGATGAACAAAGCGATGAACCCGACAAGCTGACCCTGCACCTACCTCAATCAGCCGCCCAGCCGAACTGGGCGGCTTTTCCTTGCGCCATGGCTTGACTTCCCTGCCACCCGGTCTAGGTTGTTTGGCATGAAAAGCTCAGGCGCTTCAACAACAACGCCGTGGAAACATACCATCATTCTAACAGCCGCTCTCGTCCTGATAGCTTGCCGGCCTGGTGCGCAACCGGACTTGCACCGATTCCTTGGTTCCCGGAACTACCAAGCAGCCCGGGAATACTACCTGCAGCAAATCGGCCCTGACTCGGCCAATGCGACAACTGTGCGCAATCTTGCCCGGGTTTATGAGCACTGGCGCAAGTACGACTCCAGCCTGTACTGGTGGAACCAGGCCCTGAAGCTGAACCCGGATAACGATTCGGCCCGGTACGGCCGCTGGACCTCGCTGTATCATCGGGATGAAAATGACTCTGCCCGGCTTCTGGCCGTAAGAGAAGCGATAATCCGGGAAGTGGACGAAGTCCTTGCCGATACAACCGCGCTTACCCTGACTCTGGCATTCGACGGCCTGTCGCTCGCTGATACTATCCGCGGCCAGGAAGTTGCGCTGCTCCTTATCAGCCGATTCCCGAATTCACCCCGAGGCTACGAGGTTATCGGCGCAATGTTCTTCGACTCGCTGTATCCCATCTGGCGCAACGACACGCTCAAAGTTCCGCTCCTGGGCCGGTTCCTCGACCGCTTTCCTGACACCGAATGGCGCACCACCGCCTATATGTATCTCTTGAACTCGCTCTACCAGCTTAATGACACTGCCCGTGTTATCCACACCGCCGGACAAATGGTAGCCGACAGCCCGGACGACCCATTCGGCTGGCGCTACGCAGCAGCAATCCTGAACCGGATCAAGGCGTGCCCGGACAAAACAGCCGCATACGCCCGCAAAGCCATCGAACTGGAGCCCGGCTGCAGCAAACCCGGAAATAAGCCGCTCGAGCAGTGGAACCTGGAATACCCAACACTCTACGGCTCTGCCCGTCTGGCACTGGCCCAGGCACTGATGGCGCTGGACAGTCTCGAACAGGCAAAATACTGGCTGGTCCAAGCAATCAGCGGCTCGAACCTCGGCCCTGACATGGAAGCGACCCTTGGTCCCCATTTCGCCCTGCTGGGTCAGGTCTACGAGCAACTCGGCGACACGGGCAGCGCCCTGCAATCGTACTGCAATGCACTGGGCCAGGGTGATGTCCGCAATCGCTGGTCTTCGTGTGCCGACTCCGGGCTCAAACGTCTGTGGCCGGCAACTGAGCCTGAGATACTGAAAAAGGCACGCGCTGCAACCGGCTATTCCGGCCCTTGCTTCACCGACATGACAGAACAAGCCGGACTGGCCGGGCTGCACGGTTCGCGCGTGGCCTGGGGCGATTACAACAACGACGGCTTTGACGACCTGCTTGTTTCCGGATGCCGCCTTTTCCGCAACGACTCGGGCAGCGGATTCATCGAAGTAACCGAGCAGGTCGGCCTGAGCCAGGCCCGAGGTCGCGGTGGTGTCTGGGCCGACTATGACAACGACGGCTGGCTCGACTTCTACATGTGCGGACGCGACACAATTGACCGGCTCTGGCGCAATGTCGGAGGCCGTTTTGAAGATGTCACCGTCGAAGCCGGCAATCCCACCGACCCCTATCCGACCGAAGGCTGCGCCTGGGCCGACTTTGACAACGATGGATTCGTCGACCTGTACTGCGCCAACTACGAAAACTGGGCCGACCACTGCTACTTTCCGGACCGGCTCTACCACAACCGGTCTGGAATATTCCAGGACATCACCGAACAGGCCGGCATTGTTCCGCGATTCGACGAGGACCGTGCCGGCCGCGGAACAGCCTGGGCCGACTTTGACAACGACGGGTACCAGGACTGCTTTGTCGCCAACTACCGGCTCCAGGAAAACTTCCTCTGGCACAATAATCATGATTCAACATTCACCAATCTTGCGCCTCGGCTTGGCATCGCCGGTGACGAAGTTGACGGCTGGTTCGGTCATACAATCGGTGCGGCCTGGGGAGACTTTGACAACGATGCAGACCTTGACCTGTTCACCGCAGACCTTGCCCACCCGCGCTACATCCGGTTCTCAAACCGCTCCCGGCTCTACGAGAATCTCGGGAATGATGCTCATCCTCGTTTCCGCGACCGCCGGGCTGCTGCCGGAATAAAATACGAAGAAACCCATTCCAGCCCTGCCTGGGGGGATGTGGACAACGACGGCGACCTTGACCTTTACATCACCTCAATCTACGAAGACCGCCGCTCATTTCTGTACGAGAACCTGGGCAAACAGCCTGGTGACTCGGTTGTCCGGTTTCGCGACATCACCTGGCTCAGCGGTACGCGCGCGTTCAACGGCTGGGGCTGCGCCTTTGCCGACTATGACCACGACGGTGACCTTGACCTTGTTGTCGGTTCCGGTTCCGGGCTCAAGCTGTTCCGCAACGACACCCCGAACTCAAACCACTGGCTCGAGGTGAAACTGAAAGGCCGGACAGCCAATCGGGCCGGTATCGGTTCCCGGATAACAGTCAGGCAGGGTCGGAATCGCTGGATTCGAGAAATAGCAGCCGGCAGCGGCACAACCAGCCAGAACTCGCTCGTCCAGCATTTCGGCCTGGGAAAGTCCGATGCTCTACTGGCGGTCGAAGTCCGGTTCGGTCCGGCAGCCACCCAGCGCATTCAGGATGTGAAACCTGACCAGTTGATAATTGTCGAGGAGCGGTAGCCTAGCTGCCCTGGCCGAGTTTCGGCCAGAACAGCGGCACCTTTTCTGCGTAGCGCTTGTACTCGCCCTTCAGGGTCCTCCGCAGCCCGTGGTCTTCATGCCGCGCCTGCACCAGAATCAAAGGCAGGCCGATTCCAAGAACCAGGACAAGCCCGCCCCAGGAGCCAAACCCCAGTGCGGCCCCGACCAGTTGCGCAAATGTGGCGAAATAGCGCGGGTGCCGGCACGACTTCTGGAACCGCAGGGAAACGAACCTCTGTTCGGGCAGCGGCCGGGGTCCGGCCCGTCCTTTGGCCTGGGTAGCGAGCCCGGTCAGCGCAGACAACGTCGCCAGCCGGATATATATTCCGATTCCGAACAGCACTATCCCCAGGATGCCTGTTATGACCGCGGGAACAGGTATCTGGGTCCAGCGCCACCAAATGAAATCGGCTGCCACATAGCCAAACAAAGGGTATACGAAAAAGGCGAAAACGCCCCGCCACAGAGGAGAAGGTTCGACAACCCCGGACTGGAAAAACGGCGACCCGAAATAGTACTCAAGCGCCAGCCACAAAACCAGAGCATAAGCAAACATCAGCGGAAAAACCGTCCGTCCCGGCACCGCATCAGAGAAGAAGTTACGGAAGAAAACCAGGAAATAGAAAGTCGCCAGCACAGTCCAGACACACCGACCCAA
>JAUWNN010000178.1 GCA_030612625.1 Caldifarciminota bacterium | reverse complement strand
ACGGCTGCGAGCTCATTGAGAAAGTCATTGATGGAGTGGAGTTCATTGACGGAGAGATGAAAGAAGCTGCATGACAACAGCATCATGGATGCGTTCGACAAAGCTCCATCCACAACATTTGACAATATCTCCCGCGGACTCTGCCTCGGTCTCTCCCAGGGACTCTCCCCCGCTCTCTCCCCCGACCTCTGCTTCGCTCTCTGGCCGCACCTTTATCTGATGAACTTCTTTGCGCGTAGATAGTCTTCGGTCCAGTTCGCGGTGGCGAGGATGGCATTGAGCAGATAGGGCGGGAACCGCTCTTTGCTGGGCTGATGGATAACAATGGTATTCCTGGGCCTTGGCAGCCTGCGGTTGCGGAATGCAATAGTGCTTTTGTGGCGCTCGATGCGTTCCCAGTTCGGGTCCTTGTCGAGCAACCGGACCATCTCAGGCTTGGTCTTGGCTCGCAGTTGAGACCAGGACTGCCTGGACCAGCGGTGTCTTGAGCTGGGGTTTACCCCCGGTATCAATCCAGCTATTGTTTCCTCCTATTACAGTAATTATAGCAAAATTCCGACCCTTTGTGAAGGGACGGTCATGGATTCCCGAAAACCGATATAGGATTGGCCACGAAAGCACGAAATCCACGAAGCAGAAGTAACCGCAGATGAATACCGATGAACGCAGATTCCTTTCTGGACCCTATCTGTGCAATCTGCGTAATCTGCGGTTCAGCCGTTTCCTGTCTTCGTGTTTCTATTCCGGTTCTTGGGCCCGGTTCTGGTTCTTGACTAGCAGAGACTCTCGGATAGTATACCCGTCCATGCTCAAGACCCCTTTCTACGGCAAACACGAAGCCGCGGGCGCACGGATGGTTCCTTTTGCCGGGTATGATATGCCGGTCCAGTTCAAAGGCATTATCCCGGAGCACAACCGGGTCAGAAAAACGGTCGGGGTATTTGACGTTTCCCATATGGGCCGAATTGAAATCCGGGGCCGGGATGCGCTTTCATTCATCAACCGCATGACCACTAATAACGCTTCAATCCTGGAAATCAACCAGGCCCAGTATTCAGTCTTCTGCTATCCTGACGCAGGAATCGTTGACGACCTGGTGGTCTACCGGTTGGAAGACCATTATCTGCTCGTGGTCAACGGCGCAAATAATGACAAGGTCACCAAGTGGCTCGAAGAACACCTGGCCGGCAACGTCGAGATGAAGAACGTGACTGAAGACATAGCACAACTGGCAATCCAGGGGCCGGAGGCCGAACCGGTGATGCAGAGAATCAGCTCGATTGACCCGTCCGGAATCGGGTTCTACTGGGCTGCGACCGCAGATGTCGTCGGAGTGGAGAGCCTGATTTCCCGCACCGGTTACACAGGCGAGGATGGTTTCGAAGTCTACTTCCCAAAGGAATATGCTGATAAGGTCTGGGATGTGGTGTTCGAAGCCGGCAAGGAATTCGAGATTGAGCCAATCGGGCTTGGTGCCAGGGACACGCTCAGGATGGAAATGAAATACTGCCTTTATGGCAATGACATTGACGAGACCACAAATCCGCTTGAAGCCGGGCTCGGATTTGTGACCAGACTGGAC
This sequence comes from Caldifarciminota bacterium, assembly GCA_030612625.1. Classification (GTDB taxonomy): domain Bacteria; phylum Hydrothermota; class Tepidihabitantia; order Tepidihabitantales; family Tepidihabitantaceae; genus UBA3079. Next base: position 5,059 of record JAUWNN010000178.1, on the reverse strand, counting down.
AAACCTGAAGGGTTCATCGGCTCTGATGTGCTCAGGAAAGTCAAAGAGGAGAAACCCGGGCGAAGGCTGGTTTGTCTTGAGATGCAGGACCGGGCGATTCCCAGGCCCAGTTACAGGATTTATGCCGGGGAAACACAAGTCGGCCACGTGACCAGCGGCACAATGTCACCCTCCTTGCGTAAGGGAATTGCGCTCGGATACGTAAAGCGGAAACACGGCAAGGCCGGCACTGAACTGGCAATTGACATCAGAGGACAGAGGTCACCTGCCAGAGTCGTCAAGCCGCCGTTTTACAAACACGGCTCAAGGAAGTAGAAATAAACCACAGATAAACACGGATGAACACAGAACCAAACACAAATGACAAAATCCAAAGGCCTAATCAAATCCAAAAACCCAATGTCCAAAAAGAAACACGCCGCAACCATTGGTTTGTCATTTGAGCTTTGGACTTTGTTTGACATTTGGGCTTTGAGCTTTGAACTTCACATTCCCACCTGTGTTTATCTGTGTTAATGCGTGGCTATGCAAAACTAAGGAGGATTGATGGCCAAGATACCTGAGGATTTGAAATATACCAAGACCCACGAATGGGTGAAAGTGGAAGGCGAAATCGCAACAGTCGGGATTACCGATTTTGCCCAGGCCGAGCTGTCTGACATCGTGTATGTGGAAGTGAACACGGTCGGCCAGCAGACAGAACAGGACAAACCGATCGGCACGATTGAAGCGGTCAAAGCGGTAGTTGACCTTTTTGCCCCGGTTTCGGGTGAGGTCATTGAGGCGAATGAATCCCTGAAAGGTGCAGGCGCCAAGGTCAACACAGACCCTTATGGAGAGGGATGGATTGCCAGAATCAAGCTGTCAAAACCGAAAGAGCTGGACAAGCTCCTGGACCCGGCTCCTTACGCAGAACTGGTCAAGAAGTCGGAACACCATTGAAATACACCCCGCATACGCCCGAAGACAGAAAGCTGATGCTCGAACGCATCGGGGTCAAGACCGTTGACAAGCTCTTTACCGGGATTCCTGAAAACATCCGGGTCAAAGCAGACCTGAACCTTCCTCGGCCTTTATCCGAACTGGAAGTCATAGCCGAACTGAAAGCCCGGGCCGCTCAGAACAAAGATACCGGAAAGCTGTGCTGTTTTGCCGGAGCAGGCGCATACGACCATTACATACCCGCGATTGTCGACACCATCATTTCCCGGCCGGAATTCTACACCGCATACACTCCTTATCAGGCCGAGGTGAGTCAGGGCACTCTGCAGTCGATCTATGAGTTCCAGTCCCTGGTGTGCCGGCTGTTCAATATGGAAGTGTCCAATGCCTCGATGTATGACTGCGCCTCAGCCCTGGCCGAAACAACCCATATGGTCCGGGACATCACCCGCAGACACAAAGTCATCGTGACCCAGGGCGTCAACCCGACCCATATCGAAGTTGTAAAAACCTATGCGATGGGCCTGAACATCCCGATTCAGGAAGTTCAACTCAAAGCCGGAGTGACCGACCTTGATGCGCTCAAGGGAATGCTTGATGACCAGGTTGCCGCAGTCATAGTCCAGCATCCGAACCTGTTCGGCACTATCGAGCCGACGAAGGAAATCAGCAAGCTGGTTCATTCCAGGGGCGCGCTCCTAGTGGTTTCGGTTGACCCGGTCTCACTTGGTGTGTTGAGCCCGCCTGGCGACTACGATGCCGACATCGCGGTCGGAGAAGGACAAAGCCTTGGTATACCATTGAGCTTCGGCGGCCCGTACCTCGGCATTCTAACCACAAAGAAGAAATTCATCCGAAAGATGCCCGGACGTCTGTCTGCCCGCACTATAGACAAAGACGGCAAAACCGGCTATGTGCTTGCTCTGCAGACCAGGGAACAGCACATCCGCAGGGAACGGGCAACCTCCAATATCTGCACAAACCAGGCCCTGTGCGCCCTGGCCGCGGCGGTCTATCTGACCTGCATGGGCAAACAGGGAATCCGGGCTGTTGCCGAGCAGTGCCTGGCGAAAAGCCATTACCTGGCCGACAGGATTGAGGCAGTTCCGGGATTCGAGCTGGAGAACAAGAAGCCGTTCTTCAAGGAGTTCACAGTCACAACCCCGGTCCCGGCCGCCGAAATAGTCGAAGCCGGAATCAAACACAACATCCTGGCCGGGGTTGACCTCAGCAGTCTCAATCCTGACTACCAGAATAAACTTCTTGTTGCGGTCACTGAAAAGAGGACAAGACAGGAAATGGATTCATACGTGGGATTCCTGAATAAGGAATTCGGGAGCAAGTAATGGAATGCAATATCAAACAGAACAAAGCCGACTGCCCCTGCACTTATGAACCCTGCTCTCATAAGGGCAAGTGCTGCGAATGCATCAAATACCATTGGAGCCTGGGTGAATTGCCCGGATGCCTGTTCCCTCCTGAAGTAGAAAAGACCTATGACCGGTCAATCGCCCGGTTCATCGCCTGTTACCGGAAATGAGCACTGAAACGTCCCTGTTTGAGCTGTCACGCCCGGGCCGCCAAGCCTGGTCTTTACCCGAGCTTGATGTGCCCGGACTCGACCCGGAACAGGTTTTCGGCTCTGCAGCCAGGAAAGACAACAGCCTGCCTGAACTGAGCGAGATCGACATCGCCCGCCACTTCACCAGGCTTTCCGTATTGAACCATCATGTTGACAAAGGGTTCTACCCGCTCGGGTCATGCACCATGAAATATAACCCCAAAGTCAACGAGCAGGCCGCCCGGCTCCCAGGGTTCAGTGACATCCATCCGCTGCTCCCGGAATCTGCCTGCCAAGGGGCTCTGAAACTGATGTATGAACTGGGCCAGTACCTCAAAGAAATCACCGGGCTTGACGCCATCACATTGCAGCCCGCAGCCGGAGCCCATGGTGAGCTGACCGGCATAATGATGATTCGCAACTACTTTGAGAAAAAGGGCGAGAACCGCACTGATGTCCTGGTTCCGGATTCAGCCCATGGCACAAACCCGGCTTCAGTGACCGTTTCCGGTTACAAGTCCGTGCAAGTCAAGTCCAATGAAAAAGGCCGGATTGACCTTGCAGAACTCAAGCAGGCGTGCAGCGAAAACGTTGCCTGCCTGATGGTCACCAATCCCAACACTCTGGGGATATTCGAAACCGAATCCAGGCAAATCTGCGACATAGTGCACTCGTGCGGTGCACTGGTCTATCTCGACGGTGCCAACCTCAACGCCTACATGGGAATCCACCGGCCCGGTGATGCCGGGTTCGATGCGATGCATATCAATCTGCATAAGACACTCTCCACGCCTCACGGCGGCGGCGGCCCAGGTGGCGGTCCGGTCGCAATAAAAGCCATTCTTGAGCCGTTCCTGCCCAAACCGGTCATACGAATGTCAAAGGACGAAGGACGAAGGACGAAGGCAAGTTCCGGAAATTCGACACTCGACACTCGTCATTCGACATTCCGATACTGGCTTGACTACGACCGGCCTGACTCAATCGGCCGGGTCCTGGCCTTTTCCGGCCACTTCGGAGTATTTGTCAAGGCTTACACTTATATCAGAATGCTCGGTTCCCAGGGGCTCAGGGACGCCGCAGAATGTGCGGTGCTCAATGCCAACTATGTTCGGGCCGGGCTGGAAGGAATCTACGACCTGCCCTATAAGGAACGCTGCCTGCACGAAGTGGTGTTCTCAGGCTCAAACTTCAGGCAGTACGGCGTAAGAACCCTTGATATTGCCAAGCGTCTGCTTGACTATGGCATCCATGCTCCGACCATCTACTTCCCGCTTATTGTTGCTGAAGCCCTGATGATTGAGCCGACCGAAACCGAATCGCGCCAGTCTCTGGACCGGTTTATCCAGGCGATGAAGGAAATCGCCGAGCAAGCGAAAACAGACCCGGAGCAACTACATGAAGCGCCGACACAAACCCCGGTGCGCCGCCTGGATGAAGCCCGTGCTTCGCGCCAGCTCGATGTCAACTATCAGGAGCCGGGCAACTGATGTTCGCTTCTGACATTTCCGCCGACCGCCGGGACGAAATCTTCACCAAGATTGCCCAGAAAATCGTTGACTTGAAACTTACTCCGGTTGCGGTCGTAATGTTGGAATCAGGAAAGCCGGTCTCCTTTGTCGGCTCCCAACTGATGGTTTTCATACAGCCCATTTTCACAGCGGTCTTCCCGTTCCGCCAATACGACGAAATCGCGGCCCTGCTTGAGGAAAGGCCCAATGTCGAGCTTCTAATCAAGAGAATTGAACAATTGGAGGAAGAACATCGTCATGGAAAAGGAAAGAATCACAAGAATTCTGGCAACTGATTGCGGTTCGACCACCACTAAGGCAATCATCATCGAAAAACGGGGTGAGGAGTACCGGCTGATTGTGCGCGGTGAGGCACCGACAACAGTTGAAGCGCCGTTCGAGGATGTGACCAAAGGCGTGCTCAACTCGGTGATGGAAGTTGAGGAACTGTCCGGAGTCAAACTGCTGGACCGCGACACCATCCTCAAGCCAAAGCGTGCTGACAAAGAAGGCTCGGACATCTACATCTCCACCTCTTCGGCCGGTGGCGGGCTCCAGATGATGGTCGCAGGAGTGGTCCTGACCATGACCGCTGAGAGCGCGGCCCGGGCCGCACTTGGAGCCGGAGCAATCGTCATGGATGTCATTGCATCGAACGACGGCCGGCTGCCCCACGAGAAAGTCGAACGCATCCGGACCCTGAGGCCGGATATGATTCTTCTGTCAGGCGGGATTGACGGCGGCACGATTTCTCATGTTGTCGAACTGGCCGAGCTTATCAGCGCGGCCGACCCCAGACCCAGGTTCGGGGTCGGGTACAGCCTTCCGGTCATATATGCCGGCAACAAGGACGCCCGGGAACTGGTCATCAATACGCTCAAGGACAAGAGCGACCTGGTCATCGTCGAGAACATCAGGCCGGTGCTGGAACGGGAAAACCTCCAGCCGGCCCGGAACAAAATTCACGACCTGTTCATGGAGCACGTGATGGCCCACGCCCCGGGTTATAAGAAACTGATGGGCTGGACCGACGTGCCCATCATGC
>JAUWNN010000199.1 GCA_030612625.1 Caldifarciminota bacterium | reverse complement strand
TGGCGGACAGCGGATTTCTACCGCCAAGGCCGCCAAGAACGCCAAGGAAAGAAGTTTGCTCTAGAACCCTGGAACCCTTGAATCCTAGAACCGTTTCCGCATTCGGCGGTCAGCCGTTTGTTGGTTTACTTCAGGTAGATTATGCGGGTGAAGGCTGTGTGTCTGGGTGTTGATGCGCGGATGAAGTAGAGGCCTGGAGCACAGGCGGGTTCGGGTCGCCAGGTCGATTCGCCGGTCTGGAGCACAGCTATGCGCCGGCCTGCAGGGTCGAACAGTTCGACGTTTGCGCCGGCTCGGGCTTTGATATGACAGGCGAACCGGAATGGATTCGGATATGCGGTCAGCGGTTGGCCTGGAGCGGTTCGCGGTCGGCGTTCTTGTTCAATCCCGGTTGCCAGGCCGAACCAACTGAGGAGTTTATCCATCAGCTCGACCCGAGTCAGGAAATCGGGTCTGGACTGAGGCCGGTTGACCGCCTCGAATCCAAAGCCCAGGAATACGACTCTGGTTCCGGTTTCAGCAGTGTAGCGCCGGGTTGCCGCGGCCGGGCCTGAGAGCGTGTCGTAGAGCATCAGGATTGAGGACCTGGTAAGTGGGGAAATCATGTCTCTGGAGTTCTGGTTGTTCGCACCGTTGCCGCCTGCGGTGGCAGTGGCGCCTAACAGAGCACCGAGTGAGTCGGCACGGTTGCCGAATACGAAGAACCGGGAATAGCCGGATGAGTCGAACCGGGATCCGACCAGGCTTTCAAGGAAAAGCGAGCCGGCCAGTTCTTCAGCGATGTTCTGGCCGGTCAGGAGGAGATTGATACCATCCTGGGCCAGGTGAGCGATGCTGTCCTGGTCCCGTTCAGGAACGGTGTTGGAGCGTGAGTCCCCACTATACCAGATGATGGTTGGCGTGCGGAGCCGGTCCATAAGATGCCAGGGCGGAGGTCCGGCCCTTGGTCTGGGCCAGACAAACCAGGTCAGTTCCAGCGTGTCAAGTGTCGAAGTGTAGTATTGTTCATACTGCTCCAGGGAGTCGTTGTTCACAAGCATCAGATGGGCCGGTTGGGTTACAAGGTTGATGCTCGTGTCACCGGAGATTGTGAATTCCCAGGTCCGCTTGAAATAGGGCGGAAAGGGCTCAAGCGCAATGGTGATTGTGGTGTCAATGATATGCAAAGCGAAGTTGCCGGACCGGTCGGTTTCAGCCGAATCCCAGACCGCAGAGTCTCCTTTGATTCCGGCTTTGAGCCAGGCATGAATCGGTCCACCGGTCGCAGAGTCCAACAGGGTTCCGGTGATGGTCCAGGTTCCGTAGACTTTGAACCTGGTGTGCGAAGTGTCGTTCAAGGGATTCTGGTCCCCGGTTGCCGCGGTGATGGCGTCGAGCTGGTACATGCCTGGATTCGGAGCAGGCAGGCCCGGGAATGCGAGAGTGTCAATCGCCAGGAAATCGAGCGCAGGCAGAGTGACTCTTTCGTTATACCCCGGACCCGAGACATCGACATGAACCCAGGTTTCATCGTTCAGCCCGTGATTGGCGACCGGGACCCGGACATCAATGGTGTCACCCGCAATGTAGAGCCCGTGCGGATTCGGGGATGTGAATTCAAGCGCGGCCACGTCATGGTCAAATGTCGGGGTCACGAACACGTCCATGCCCATGAAGTCAAGATAGGTGGAAATCCAGGTCTGGTCCTGGGTTTCGGGGTCGGTCCAGGTTGCCGGGATTCCGCCGTCACGGTCAGTGTCTTTCCTGAGCAGGGTGTCAACCAGGTAGTGATGTATCAACCACCAGTTGGTGTCATGACCGACTTGGGCGCACGCACGATAGGCATTGGCAAGCCAGATGTTGTGGGAGCAGTTCCAGGTTCCGGTAGGAAAGAATCCGGGCAGGGACTCAGCATAGGTTTCAATCCATTGTCTGCCCGCGACCGTGTCTTCAGTGCAGACCGTTTTGCACACGCCCCACATTGCGGTTCCGCCCGACATCGCCCAGGACGCGTACCCGAGCCGGTCCTGCGCGTCTTCCTCAATCCAGGCTTTGACCCGCTCACCTCGGGCAAGCGCACTGTCGCGCAACTGGTGGTCGTTCATTTCCAGGGCATAGTCATAAGCCATACCAGAGGACTGGCCGGTCACGAAGTTGTCGCGGTAACCCCACGGCTCAAGAGGGTTGCAAAGATAGAACCCGCGGCACGAGTCGGCATAAGCCATGAAGCTTGAGTCTGCGTAGGCATGGCGGTATTGGGTTTCTGCCATGAACGCAAGTCCGCAGTTCCAGACCGCATACCAGATAGAAGTCGGGTTGCCGTTGTGCTCCCAATAGGCTGGAAAGTTGAGCACGTATATCCAGGCGCGGTCGATATTCTCCTGATAGTCGTTTCTGTGGGTCAGTTCATACCAGCGTGACCAGACCCAGATTGCTTCCTGGGTGTTGTCGGTTTCGACCACACCGGGCATGTGCTCGGCTTCGATGATTCCGCCGAAATCAGGCGAGAGGGAATCCGCAACCTGATACGCAGCCACGAAATCGCACATCAATTTGATTCGTTCCAGGTAGTTGTATCGCCGAGGGCCATGAATCAGGCTTTCAGGCCGGGGTATCCATTGAGGCTTGTAAGTGCGGTGGAACTGCTCGAATTCCTGCTCGGTCCATTCCCGGGTCGCGAAAGTCGCACCTGCAAGAAGCAGGACCAGAAGGAAAACGCGGCGAAGCATCACTTTAGTAAAATACCACGATAAGACAAACGGTCAAGCCAAATCAGCAGCCCGAAAACCGATATAGGAATCTCAACACAAAGGCACTAAGAACACCAAGTCGCAATACGCCTTACGCTTCACGCAAGACGCATAACGCCGGACGCCTCTGGCGTCGAGCATGGAGCATTATGCGTAGAGCGTTGGGCGTCAGACGCAAAGCCGCGTGTCTTCTGAGTCCTAGCCTTAGTGACTTTGTGTCCCTTCGACTCCGCTCAGGGCAGGCTTTGTGTTTCTATTTCGGTTCTGGGGAGCAGGCAAGAGGTTGACTTCTACCGGCTTTTGGCTAGCTTAACTCAATATGTCGGTAATCACAAAGAAGATCAGGCTGGTAGGCTCAAAAGGCAGCAAAGAGGTAGAAACAATCTTTGACAGCGGGGCAACCTATTCCTGTATAGCGCCAGAACTGGCAGAAGAATTGGAGATATTAACCTCCTTACCTGAGCCGATGATTTTCGGAACAGCCGAAAAAGGAGGAACTCTGAAAAGTGAGAAGGCGGCTCGTCTGAATTTCTATCTTGACGGGTATCGTTTTTCAGATGAATTCATGGTTATTGATAACCTGTCCGAGTCGGCAATAATCGGTGCGGCAACTCTGCAGAAGTGGCGGCTGAAATTGGACTTCGAGCATGACGAGGTAATCATTGACCCACGGGTGACAAAATTGCGGCTGCTTGATATTTCTGGAAAGCAGTTGCAAGAGCGTTTAGCCTCACTGGTTAAGCCGGACCTTCCAACCAACAGCCCTGCTTGACGACAACCAGGCTTCCAGGTATTCAGTAAGGAAAATGCTGATACCAGGCACATGCTGATACAGGAACCTTTTAGCGGAAACCGGAGGAAATGATGCTTTCTGACCTTGAGATAGCCAGGAAAATCAAAGTGAAGCCGATAACTGAAATCGCGGAGGAACTCGGCATACCGGATATGAGACTGGTGCTGCCGTCCGGTAATCTGAAGGCCAAACTGTCGCTCAGGTTGTTTGAGAAGCTTGAGGACCGGCCTGACGGCAAACTGATACTCGTCACTGCGGTAACACCTACCAGGTACGGTGAAGGCAAGACTACGGTTTCAGTCGGGCTGTCGATGGCCCTGAACCGATTGGGCAAGAAGTCAACTGTGGTCCTGCGCGAGCCTTCGCTTGGCCCGGTTTTCGGAATCAAGGGCGGGGCTGCAGGTGGGGGATATTCTCAGGTCCTGCCGATGGAAGACATCAATCTGCATTTCACCGGTGACATGCACGCGGTCACATCCGCGCACAATCTCCTGGCCGCGATGCTGGACAATGCAGGTCATTTTGACAACCGGCTGGAAGTCGACGAGCGGGAGATTTTCTTTCCCCGGGCAATGGATATGAATGACCGGGTCTTGAGGACAACGGTTGTCGGGCTCGGTGGCCGGGCCAACGGGCCGGCGCGTCAGGACGGGTTCATTATTACCGCGGCTTCTGAAGTGATGGCGATACTCGGGCTTTCGGGTTCGATTTCCGAACTCAAGGAACGACTGGGGAAGATTCTCGTTGCATTGACCTATGATGACAAACCGGTAACTGCGAAAGACCTGGGTGCGGACGGAGCGATGGCTGTGTTGCTCAGGGATGCAATCAAGCCGAACCTGGTGCAGACGATTGAGCATACGCCGGCATTTGTGCACACCGGGCCTTTCGCCAATATCGCGCACGGGACCGCAAGCATAGTCGCCACCAATATGGCAATGAAGTTTTCCGACTATGTTGTTATCGAGGCCGGGTTCGGGTCCGACCTTGGCGCGGAGAAGTTTGTCGATATCGTCTGTCCCAGAGCCGGATGGAAACTGGCCGGTGGCGTTCTGGTGGCAACGATACGGGCTCTGAAAGCGCAAGGCGGAGCAAAGAGTGTGAAGAAGGGAACCCTGACGAATCTCTGGGCCGGGATGGAGAATCTCAAGCGTCATATTGAGAACTGCCGGACTCTGGGATTCGAACCGGTTGTGGCGCTGAATCATTTCGAAGGCGATTCGGACGGGGAAATCAGGCTGATTGAAGACTTCTGCAAAGAGCACGGGGTTCCTTTTGCAGTGTCGCGCGGGTTTGCTCAAGGCGGCAAAGGCTGCGAGGATTTAGCGCGTGCGGTTGTGAAACAGTTGGACGAGAAGCCGGCAGATGCAAAGCCAATCTATGACTATGATTCTAGAGTGGAGGATAAGATAGCAACTGTGGCTGAGAAGATTTATGGGGCTGACAGGGTAGTGTATGCCCCACGGGCCGAACGCGAGCTTAAGCGCATCTACCGGCTTGGCTATGACAAGCTGCCGGTCTGCATTGCCAAGACCCCGCTGTCTTTGTCTGACGACCCGACCTGTGTCGGTGTTTGCTCAGGGTTCAAGATTGCCATCTCGTGCATTAACATCTCGGCCGGTGCAGGATTCCTGGTGCCGGTTGCCGGTGACATGATGCTGATGCCGGGCCTGGCCAAACGGCCGAATGCGCTCAAAATCGACATTGACGAAAAGGGCTGGATAACCGGGCTGTCATAGGATACAGAAAAAACTCAACCGCCAAGGCCGCCAAGAGAGAACCTAACCACAGACAAACACAGATGAACACAGATGAGGGCAGAAGTCAAAAGGCAAAGTGCAAAGTGCAAAATGGCAGAAGATTGCTTCGGGCTTTGTTCTCGCAATGACGTGGGGGGTGGGGGACACCAAGAGCACAAAGACGCAATACGCTTTGCGCAAGACGCATGACGCCGGATGCTTCTGGCGTCGAGCATGGAGCATTATGCGTAGAGCGTTGGCCGACAGGCGGAACACCAGAATTCTTGCTCTGCGTCCTCGCAGGTGCCGTCCGACGGCTCAACCCTGGAATCCTGGACCCCTTTCTTTGTGGTTCTGTTCCGGTTCCTGGGGAACCGTCGCGGCTTGACCGGGCACAGAGCTGGGATAGATTCA
>JAUWNN010000183.1 GCA_030612625.1 Caldifarciminota bacterium | reverse complement strand
GCTTCGGAAATCGCTTCGCGAACTGCTTCACGCAAGCCTTGAAGAATCGCCTGGCGCATCGCTTCCGTCATTCCATCAGTCATTCCTTCACTCAATCCTTGCGGCAAGCCTTGGGGAAAACCCTGGTTTATCCCTTGAAGCATCGCTTCGGCAACAGCCACCCCCTAGGCGGCCCGTCCCCAGTGCCCCCCCCGGGAAATGAAGGTCTTCCGACAAATCGGGCTTTCTCGACCGTATAACTATAGACCGGACGAGAGACCCTGGGAGAGCGCTGGGGAGAGACTCTGGGAGAGTCCTTGGGAGAGACCGCGGCAGAGGCCGCGGCACAGTCCGAGCCAGAGACCGACGCAGAGATTGAGGCAAAGTCCGAAGCAGAGTCCGGGTTAGAGACCAAAGCAGAGTTCGGGTGACAGACCGAAGCAGAGTCCGTGGCACAGTCCGAGCCAGAGACCGTAACAGAGGTCCGGGCATAGACCGAGCGAAAGTCCGATGCAGAGAGCAAGGGAGAGAGCCCCCCAGGGGACCTGGGAACGGCTCCCTGAGCCGCTCTCCCAGCGGAAATCCGGCCTTTTTGTAGCGCTAAAGTTATACATTCCCGGATAAAGGGCAGGCCCGGCCCTGAGCCGCTTTTCCGGCAGGAATACAATTCTTGTGTCCATTTTCACCAAAAAGGGAAACTATATTATGAGGAGCCTTGAAGATGTGGCCGATGGCCGCGCCCCGTCAGCCGTTGGCCCTTCGTGTCATTGCGAGGCGACCGCAGGTGGCCGTGGCAATCTCTCCGCGGTCTGCGGTAGGCCGTCTTGCGCCTTGTCCGAGAAGCTGATGGTGATGATGAGGGCCAGAATTAAGTATTATGTCCCCTTAATTCCCTTAATTTCCCGTGTCCCCTTAACTCCAGGCCGTAGAGGTCGCCAAGCTCGCCGAGTTTCATGTCGCGTTACCGTTTCCTACTGATGCCGGAAAATAGTCGCTGTCCCTGTTTTGAGAAGCACGAAAGGAGAAAGATATGGGGGAATTAGGGACACCCACCGTTTTCCGGCGGGGCCGTTATCACTCGCCACGGTCAACTTCTACTCCAATTCGCCTGCGTGTCAAGCAGCGGCGTGCGGCCATCCTGCCTCCCGTGAATAGCAAGATTCAAGACCTGACCCCGTCACCGCCGATGCTGCGAACGTGCATGGTGATGTTCTGCGGTGTGGTCTGGAACAACTCGGCCATCAGCCGCTGTGTCAGCCAGACCGTGTTGTCCTCGAGCCTGACCTCAATCCGGCTCCTGCCGTCCTCGGTCTGATAGAACACAATCTCCGACCCCGTCGCCCTGCGCTCGGGCAGATTGTCACTCATCGCGGCACCTCATATCGTCCTCAACCTGCACGGCAGGGCAAGATTGGCATCGGTTCCGTCGTCCAAGGGCACGTCGCGCAGCACAATGCCGCCTCTCATTCCCGTTCAGCCGCCTCAACCGCTGGCAACGTATCAATCCAAGCTTCTAGCGAGATAGCGGCTTCGCCGTCCCAGAGAGACGCCGGTATCACAAACCGCGGGGAGCCGCCAGATTCGACCCGAACGCCCGTCTCAGAATCTGGACACTCGACGTCCGCATACTGAAATAGCTTGGGCCGTATTTCAGTACCGACGCGGCTTATCTTGATGCAGTCCACCAACTTGGGCGCGAGGTCGGCGACACGGCGGTCGAAAGCCTCTTTGTCCGCGCCGGCCTCGTGCGCCGCGGCAACGGCTTCTTGGCGGAGGACTTCTCGCCTGCGAAAATCGACAACGCAGAGTACGTAGCCGCCGTTACGCCTGTCCACGGCCGCTCGGGCCTGAGGTCTCGTCATTTTGACCTCATCGGAACTTGCGGTCTTGACCTCAACCCACACCCCATCTGGAGAGTCCGGCCGAAGTTGCAGCAGAATATCCTCCACATCCAGGTCCTCACTTGCCAACCTGCCAAGAACCTTGAGGTCGTGCGCCGACAGGTTCTTGATGTGGTCACCCCAAACAGCAACGTGACTTTCCCTGAATACATGCGCGACGGCTACCTGCACAATCTCACCCAACGCGTGATTAGTGTTCACCCGCTCCTTCTCCCTCTCGTGATCAGACCAGAGCTGCTGTATTAACTGCAAGTCTGATTCGGACTTCGCGCTGGCTGCAATGGCGGCCAGCGCATTGCGCGCGGTCTTGCGTCGAGACGCGTCGCCAGCAGAGAAACGCACAATCTCGAGGTTCAGGCGGTCGCAGCCTAGCCTCACAAGCAGATTACGGGCGGCAGTGCTGGACAGGGATTCCGGCATCTGTCCGAGCAGGCCCTCGAGGTTATCACCATTGGGTGGTTCCATATCGCCCTGGCTGTTTCTTACCCAACTGTCTTGCTTCGCCCGGCGTAACCACTCGGCCGGGTAGAGCTCGATGGTGCAACTGCTCCCGTGCGTGGTGCACGTCGCCGTGACGGTCTCAGCGGTATGCCATCCGGGTGCCGCCTCGGCGGCGACATAGTCAAGCAGGAATCTTAGCACATCAGCAGGCTTCGACGAGTTCGGGTCACCGGCCGCGCCACCAAGGAGTTCCTTCAGTCCCACGACATCACACATTGAGATTGATCTGAACGAGTGCTTTTCCTCGGAGGTAGATGCACTCAGAAGTCGAACACCGGCTTGGTCCAAGTCAACCGAAGCCCTGAAAAACCCATCCGCAGAGGCAAGCTGCTTGTCGGCAAGGAATGACTTGAATGCATCATGCTCTTTGTCGAGAAGCCGTTCGAAGTACATATCCGCCAGAATGAGGCTTCTCGGGAACAGCGCCAAGCGCTGTGTTAGATCGGGCACCAGAAGACCCTCCGGCGCCAAGAGCCGGTGTGTCTTCCTCTCCGCCAACGAGGTCGTCCCACCATCGGCAGTTACGACGGGGAGGGCATGCCAGTCGCTGACGGCCGCCATTACTGCGGTATCTTCTCGGTGTCTGAAAAGGTATAGCAGTAGGTCAACCAAAGCATCTGGTTGAGTCTGGCCATCGCCACTGTTCTGCAAGCTGTCTAACACGTGGCGGAGAGCGTCCTGTTCTTTCCAAACCTTCAATTGCAGTTTCTGAAGACACCAATCGGACTTAGTGCCTGACGACTGTTCCGCGATAAGCAAAACGTCAGGGAGGTTGGAACACAAGCTCGAAGAGATGTGTTTAAGGTCGCCGGAGACGCCCTCGTCAACGTGTAGCTCGCCGGTGGCCGTGTGTAGTTGCCCCGACTGACTGCAATACACCTTCGCATTCGAGATGAAATCCGGTGTTGAGTTCAGCTTGCTTGCGTAGGAGGCATAGGCTTGCACGAGGCGGCCGAGGAACTGCTCGGCCACACCGGGCAAACTCAGGCCGGGCGAGCCCCTATGTGCGACTAGCTCCTTGAGCGTGCTGCGTTGGCCAACTAGCTCCGATATCCCCCGCAGGTCGTGGCGCTCGACCGCTGTGACGCCCAGCTTGTACCATCCCCGCGCGATGATGTACCAGTCCAGCAGGACGAACTTGGCGGGCACCGCGAGACCTGCAACTCTGGTCAATTCCCAGACGTCGTACACCAAGTCATCATCGGGCTCGTCGCGGCCATCGTTGGTGTCGCCAGGCAGCGCCGGGAACGCGACCTTGGTGGCTGCGTATAGTTCAGCCGGCTGTGATTCGACTGCGACAGCCGGGAGTTCCACAAGCTCGGTCACCAACTCACGCAACACATCCCGCCACCACTCACCAGCAGTCTCGCGTCTTGTGTCGCAGACACCCAGAACGCGATAGGCGACCGCGTAGCCGTTTCCCGTCAACCATTGCCAGAACTGCGGAATGCAGCCAATATCCTTCTTGAGAATATCGGCAGCCTGGTGGTCTTCGTAGTTAAAGTCAAAGCGGTCCTTGTCCACCTGCCATCCTGGGGCTACTGCCGTACCAAGGACGCCTGCCACGACGCACCTCAACGGGATATCGTTTGTCTTGAGCAGAGGGAAGGACGTGAAGAGCCTCGGAGTCGACCATTCTGTACCGGGGGGTGGCAGCACGACCTCCCGAGGCTCAACGGAGACTGGGACGATGAGATAGTGCCCTTCCGTTGCCGTCGCATACAGGAGCATCTCGTGGTCCAACTGGATGTCGCCGTCACGACGCTCCAAGACCCTGACTTGGTACACGGAATCCGCGAGCTTCGCAACTGAGCCGTCTACGACCTCATACTCCATTCTCAGGTCATTAGTCGCAATGCTGACCTTCACGGCGATGCCGTGTCTCACGCTAGCAAGTGCCAACACGTAGAGAATCAGGTCTAGTTGGTCGCTGAGGCCGCGCCTTAATGCCTCGTGCGCACGCTCATCGAGGCCGATATAACGAAACTCGGCGAAGCCGTCCTGATGTGACTCCAAAGGCGCAAGCTCGTCGACGCTGCCAATCACCCTCCTGATGCAGTCCGCAATCTGCTGCCATCCGCCGGTTCGGTCGATTTTCACCTCGAATCGCCGATACCCGTCGTCTCTACGCTCTGTTCCGGATACTTTGACGACGCGCGATAGGATGTGCGTCACCGCAAAGCCCTCGCCGAATCGTCCCTCGCTCTCCGAATCGGCTTGCCTCTTCGAAGTCCCGCGCGTCAGGAGACGGAAGAACTCCTCCTGCGAGAACACGCCCTCTGCACCGTTGTGGCTGAACAGCAGATCCCCGTCCGTCTGGGCGAGACTCACGTCTAAACGCTTCTGCCCGGCCGCGACAGCGGCATCCAAGGCGTTCTGAAGGAGTTCCCATAGCCACTTCTGCTTGGCCCGCTGTACGCGTTCAGAGCTCAACCAGTCGCTAACGTCTTTCTCTATCTCCTGCGCGGCACTCTCGCCGAACCACTGGGCGGACATCTCGCGCAGACTCCCCATCTACTTAACCCTCTGACAGTGGATACCGTCCCTTTTGGGCCTCATCTTCGCATCGGTAAGAAGGTCATCGGGACCGTTAGCTGTGTCATTTGTGCCCACGTCCCCAGCCCCAAGTGAGCCTTCGTGTCATCCTCATATCGTCCTCAATTTGCACTGCAGGGCCAGGTTGGCCGCGGTTTCGTCGTCAAGGGCCACGTCGCGACAGGCGAAGAGCGCGTCGCGGGTCAGGTTCAGGAACTTGCCCTCGCCGGCCGCCTCCGGGAACAGCTCTTTCAGCTTCTCGACCTGCTCAGCAACGATGCCAACTGACTCGCGGTTCACCTTCTGAACTCTGCGTTTCTTGGCGGTAGATTTCCTGTTGCCCATCGCCTGCCAGCATATTGGATGAACCGCCCCCAGTCAAGCGGAAAAGGATGGGCCGCTTACCGCCTTCCGCTAACCGCAGACCGCCCGGCTGATTTGCGATTGCCGAATGCCGCGTGGCGAAGTATTGAAGAGAAGGATGGTGGATGAGCATGAAGCCAAGGCAAAGTGCAGAATTCCGAATAGCTGACTTCGCGAACGGTGGCGGTTATTGGTCTTCGCGTAAGTAATGGTTCACTTCTGTCGCCGCGAGGGCGAAGCCCGTGGCGGCCTTCCTGTCCGGAAGATTGCCACGTCGCTCCGTTCCTCGCAATGACACAGCGTTGCATTACTTTGGCGAAACTCAGTAGCTAATGTCCGCAGGCCGGAGTTCTGCTCCCGGATTCCTTCTTCGGAGTACAATGTCTGCGACCCTTCGGCAGACTCAGGGCAAGCTATTGCGCAACGACGCAGTCGTTGCACTCTACATCCAAAGGTAGGGCCGGGTCGTCGGAGCGGCGGTCTTGTCGAGGGTCGTGACGGTGATGGTGATGAGTAGGTTCATGGGTGTCATGTCGGGCTTCGTGGCGAAGGCCGTGACCGTTCTCAGCCTGAGCTTCTTTCCGGTGCTCATGCCGGATGTCATGTCGAGCCAGAGCACGACGACCGCGTCCGAAGTCAGAGCAAGGGTCATGACGAACACCGTGTCGGACTTCGTGACCGATGTCATCAAGAGGAACATGATGATACCGGCCAGGACGCCCGAGTCGGAACCCATGACAAAGGCCATGTCGAAGGGGAGGGTGGGGCCCACTGCCCCCTGGACAGTGGGCATTTGCAGGAATAACGCTGTAACCCTCGCTTCGTCAGCGTGTTATCCGCGGAGGTATGTCTTGGGCCATCCCGGTCTCTAACCCGGTTAGAAGCCCGGAGTTGCGGCCTGCTGGCAGTTGATGCGCAGTCCACTAACGGCTAACCGCTTGCCGCTGACCGCTGGCGTAATGCGTGTTGCGTGAAGCATTATGCGTATATTG
>JAUWNN010000216.1 GCA_030612625.1 Caldifarciminota bacterium | reverse complement strand
TCTTCCGCGACTTGACTTGCGGTTTCTTCGGTGTCATACTTCTTCACGAGCGTGTCCTTTCTTCCCTCATCTGAGGGTGTTTTGTTTCTTTCAAGGATACGCTCGATTTTTTCATAATCCACAACTTTCGGTTATACCTCTTCTTTGTATCCTTTGTGTCTCTGTGCTTAATCCTCTTCTTTGGCGGCCTCTGCCGGTTTGACTTGGTATATCAGCACCCTACAATCTCCTTCGATAGTATGACCCGGCAACGCTACGATGTGATTGTGGTCGGCGGCGGCCATGCCGGCTGCGAAGCAGCCCTGGCCGCGGCCCGGATGGGCTGCTCCACTCTGCTTCTGACCGGTAATCTTGACACTATCGGTCTGATGTCATGCAACCCGGCTGTGGGCGGCATCGGCAAAGGCCAACTGGTCAGAGAAATAGACGCGCTTGGAGGCGCAATCGGCCGGACCACCGACCGGGCCGGGATTCACTTTCGTCAACTCAACACCAGCAAAGGAAGAGCGGTCCGTTCGTCACGAGTCCAGGTTGACCGCCAGCTTTATCGCCGCTTGATGAAGAAAGCCCTGGAGCAGACTCAGAACCTTGAGCTGTCTCAGGGAATGGCGGCAAGGGTGCTTTTGCGTGGCCGGACCGCAATCGGGGTTGAGACCGAGCTGGGCGCGAAACACCATGGCCGTACCATAGTCCTTGCACCCGGCACGTTTCTCAACGGACTTGTTCATATCGGAATGACGAGCTTCCCGGCCGGCCGGCTGGGCGAAGCTCCGGCCCGGAGTCTGAGCCAAAACCTGACTGAGCTTGGTTTCGAGCTTGGCAGATTCAAGACCGGGACTCCGGCCCGGCTCGACTTCCGCACTCTCAATCCTGACCATATGCAGGAACAACCCGGCGACGAAACACCCTTACCAATCTCTTTCTGGACCAGACGCCAACTCCGCAACCGCCTGAGCTGCTATATGACTTACACCAATCCCAGGACCCACCGCATCGTCCGAACAGGCTTGAAGCAATCGCCGTTGTATGCCGGGAAAATCAAAGGCACCGGAGTCAGATACTGCCCTTCAATCGAGGACAAAGTGGTGAAGTTCGCTGACCGACAGCGTCACCTTGTGTTCATCGAGCCCGAAGGTCTGGACACGGTCGAATGCTATCCAAACGGTATCTCCACCAGCCTTCCTCTTTCGCTCCAGCTCAGAATGCTTCACTCAATCGCCGGACTCGAGCAGTGCAGGATGCTTCGGCCCGGATACGCAATCGAGCACGACTATGTCCAGCCAACTCAGCTTCTGCCCACTCTGGAAACCCGGCTTGTTCGCAACCTCTACTTGGCCGGTCAGATAAACGGCACAACCGGATACGAAGAAGCTGCAGCCCAGGGACTGATTGCCGGAATCAACGCCGCGCTCCGGACCCAGAGAAAGCCTGCGTTTACCCTGACTCGTGCTGATGCCTATATCGGCGTGATGATTGATGACCTCATTACCAAAGGAACCGACGAACCATACCGGATGTTCACGGCCAGGGTTGAATACCGGCTCCTCCTGCGCGAAGACAATGCGGACATTCGCCTGGGGCACAAAGGGCGTGAACTGGGACTGCTTTCAGCCGCCCAGTCCGGTTCCATCAGCAGGAAGCTCAAGGACTATCTGGCAACCCTTGACTGGCTCAAGCGCAGCCGGGTGCGACCGACTTTAAGAACGAATCGCCTTCTCAGGGAACTCGGCACAGCGCCTCTCCGACAAGCCATACCGACTATCGACCTCCTGCGCCGGCCTGAAATAGACTGGGACCACATCACCGGACTCACTGACCAGGCACCGGAGATATCAACCCAACTGCGCCAACTTGTCGAGGTTGAAGTGAAGTACGAGGGTTACATCAAGCGCAGCCGGTGCCAACTGACGAAGTTCCAGGAACTGGACTCAGTCAGGATACCGCACGGCCTGGACTTCTACTCAGTGCCTGGACTCTCCACTGAAATCAGGGACAAGCTTTCGCGAGTTCGTCCCGCAACCCTTGCACAGGCCCAGGGCGTGCCCGGTGTCACTCCGGCCGCAATCTTTGCCCTGCTCATTTTTCTGAAAGCGCGAAGATGACTGAGCAACAGTCCTACGAAGAACTGAAACAGCTTTGTCTTGACCATAGTGCTGTGGGATTCGGGGTCGCGAACCTCTCAAGTATCCGCACCAGCGATTTCATGCTGCCGGAATCAGTACTGGGTGAACTTCGCTTTGCAGTATGTGTCGCGTTGCGCGTATCGCCCACAGTGCTGGCGACTCTGGAAGACCATCCCAACCGGCTCTATGAACATCACTACCGCCAGGTCAACTTCGCACTCGACCGGCTTGGACTTGCCCTTGCCGAACATATCCACCGGCTCGGCCATTCTGCCCTTCCCATCCCGGCATCTCAAATCATTGACTGGGAGAATCAGCGCGCTCATCTTTCCCACAAGCGGGTTGCGGTTGCAGCCGGGCTCGGCTGGCTGGGCCGGAACAACCTGGTAGTGACTCCGGACTGCGGAGCCCAAGTCAGGCTGGTGACCGTTCTGACTGACCTGGAACTCAAGACCGACAAACCACTCAGCCGGGACTGCGGCGAATGCCGGCGATGTCTGGAAACATGTCCGGCCAAAGCCATTCATGAACGCCCGGAGGATTTCGACCATCTGGCCTGCTACAACCTGCTCAAGGAGTTCCAGCGCAAACGGTATGTCGGCCAGTACATCTGCGGGCTGTGCGTCCGTGCCTGCTCAGGCCCAGCTACCGGGTGTAGCGAAACTCCCGGCCAACCGACACAAACGCATTGAATCGGGCTCCGGCATCAGGCTCAGGCTTCGCGAAATCAGCAACACCAACAAGCATCTGGAACGGCCCAATCGGCGTGTTGGTCAGAACGCCAAGCCCGACGCTCCAATGGAACACTTCCAGCAGGTCAGTGGATTCCACCAGCAACAAGTCCAGTCTCCGGAAGGTTGCCAGATTCGAGAAAAGCTGCAGATAGAGCGGGTATGCGTCCTGATGGAACAGATTGACCAGCTTGAAATCAAGGCCCAGCCTGGCAAAAGCCTTATGCGGACTGGTGAACTCCTCCTTGGCAAAACCGGGCAGGTTATCAGCACCCGAATGGAAATACTCGGCCCAGGCTGAATCTCCCAGGGTAAGTCCGAGGCCCCAGCCCAGCCGCGTAAGCAGACGTGAGCTGACCGGTGCCACCCTTTCTGACGAAACCCCAACCTTGAGGAAATCCCGGTCGGCGCTGAGCGTCCTGGTCGAATACAGCGCCTCAATTCCGTAGCTCAGACCATCGGTCGGGATGAAGAGGTCATCGAAACTGTCGAACTCGAACCGGAAACTCGGTCCGACAATCCATTCCTGCCTGGACTCGGGCAGATTCTCGAACGCCGGCAATTGCGGCACCCGGCGGTATCCTACCTGGTATGCCTTTACGCCTATGTCAAAGAACGCATTCCGTCCCACTATGTAGCCCGCCTCTGCCACACCGCCTCTGTACACGGTGTTGTACTCGGCCCGCCATTCGCCGTGCTCATAGTACGCTCGGTCAATTGAACCCCAGAACCCATCCAGCCGATATCCGAACGGCAACATGAACAAGCGCGTGCCCGTGAGACCGAACCGGTACTCGGTCGGGTTACCCAACTGAAGCACTGCCCGCACACTGGCGCCTGAACCCCAGAGGTTACCCTGGCCGGCCTCCAGGCCCAATCCGACATTGTCGATATTGTCGTACCGGATTCCCAGATAGTAGAACCCGTATGCCCGCTCCTTCACCTCAACGACAATGTCAACCGAATCCCCCCGCCCGAAATCCAGCCGGTAGTTCACGTCCTCAAAAAGGCCGGTATGGAAGATGCGAACCAGGTCTTCCCGCAACCGGTCGAACAGAAGATACCTGCCCGGCCGGGTCTGCATCAAAGGTCGGAGCATGGATTGCCTTGTTACATGCAGCCCGTCAAATCGCACCGACCTGACCATTGAGAGTGGCCTCGTTCTGACCGGTCTCTTTTCAGCCACCGGCTTAGCCTGAGCCAGCTTGAACCGGATTTCCGGAAGCGCAGCCTCGGCCGCGGCCTCACCCGCGGCAATGAGCTCTGCGGCCCGGGCAAAGTCGGAATGAGTGAACGGGTCAACATTGGGTTCAATCAGCACATCTGCCAAAGCCTTCTGCCGGGCCAGGTCCTCCACCCCGATGATGTCCATGGTCCGGGACGTAATATCAATGAGAGAAATGCCGGTTTCAGGATTGTGCTTCATTGTCAGCACCGCAATAATGAAATCAGGCTCGTGTTCGAGTAGCGGTTCGACCGGCAGGTACTGCTGAACCCCGCCGTCCACCAGTTCCATCTCACCGAGCAGCTCCGGTGCGAACACGCCCGGAATCGCTATGCTGGCTCGGATTGCCTGGGCAAGCCGGCCCTGACGCAGCACCTCCAGGCGGCCGGTCACAAGGTCGACCGCGACCGCCCGGTACGGTATCGGCAGACTGTCAAAATTGTACCAGGTATTGTATTCAATCTCGGCCAGAAGCTCCATAAACAGGAACTCGGCATTCTGCAATGGAATAAGCCCGCTGGGCAAAGAAGGAAAGAACCTGCGGTGACGCAATTGGAATACATAGCGCTGGGCCTGCTGTCTTTCCGGCAGATACCGGGCTCCGAACGGCACCCCGGAACTGAAAAGCTTTCCCCAATCCGCACTTGCCACAATGCTTTCAATTTCCGCAACGCTGTAACCGGCCGCGTAGATCCCGCCTACCAGTGAGCCCATGCTGTTACCCGAAATGCAGCAGACCGGAATTCCTTCCCGCTCGAACACCTTAAGAACGCCAACATGTGCCATACCCAAGGCCGCCCCACCGGAAAGCGCCAGCCCGACCCGGACCGGTGGCGAATCGACCAGCACATTCTGGGCCGAAAGTGGAACCGCAATCAGGAACAAGAAAGCCATCCTTGTCACATTCATATTTTAGACAACCGGACAGCAAAGTAAACATCCGCTTCTCAATCGATACCGGGCAATGTATAATTGGTCATGGAATGCAACGCCTGCCCTTTTGAATGCGGTGTTGACCGAACCCGGAAACTCGGGGTCTGCCGCGCAACCGACCGGATTGAAATCTCTATAGCCCAACTCCCCTACTGGGAAGAGCCGCCG